>JAJFKZ010000086.1 GCA_021772955.1 Gammaproteobacteria bacterium
CCGTTGGTGAAGGCGGCGCGGATCACGCCCAGGTCGTAGTGCTCGATGGCATTGAACACACGCAGACCGGTGTCGGCGCTGTTGCGCGACATCAGCACCACTTCCACGCCCGGATGGGCGGGGCTGTCCGCATTCAGGGCCAGCAACTTGTGCACCAGATCAAACGCAATGCCGGGTTGCAGCAGTTCATTTTCATGCAGGCGCTGATACGCTTCGAAGGCTTCCAGACCCTGCTCCTCGAACACGCGGTGACTTGCATCCAGATCAAACAAGGCCCGCGACGAGATCGCCACCACAAATGGCTGCATGCTGTGGTTGTTGCTCAAAGAAACTGCTCCTGCAGGATGCGCTCTTCCAGCGAGTGATCTGGATCGAACAGCAAGGTGTACTCAGTGGTTGTAGTCAGGCGCATGCTGACGCTGAGCACATCACGCACTTCGTGGGCATCGGCGGTGGCGCTGACCGGTCGTTTCTCCGCATCCAGCACTTCCACTTCGACTCTGGCCAGGCCGGGCAATATCGCGCCGTTCCAGCGTCTTGGTCGAAACGGGCTGATCGGCGTGAGCGCCAGTGCGTCGGTGCCCAGCGGCAGAATCGGGCCGCGCACGGACAAATTGTAGGCCGTGCTGCCGGCAGCCGTTGACAACAGTATGCCGTCAGCCACCAACTGTGTTACGCGCACCACATCATTCACCTTGATGCGCAGATGTGCGGCCTGATTGCTCTGTCGCCACAATGACACTTCGTTGATCGCCTGCGCCTTATGCTGCTTGCCATGCACGTCCACAGCAGTCATGGTCAGCGGATGCAAAGTTACTGCTTCGGCGTGTTCCAGTCTGGTTTGCAGATCTTCCTCATCATACTGATTCAATAAAAACCCGACCGTGCCATGCTTCATGCCGTAAAACGGTTTGCGCAGATGCGAGTACTGATGCAAGGCGCGAAGCATGAAGCCATCACCGCCGAGCACCACGATTATATCTGCCTGTTCCGGCGAGTATTCACCGTGTATTGTTCGCAGCCTGGCAGCCGTCTTTCTGGCAGCATCCAGATTGCTGTGCAGAAATGCCAGGCGCCTGTTCACACTGCACTCATGTACTGTGCACCAACTGCTCCAGACTACGTACCGCCACGGTCATCGAGGCAATGTCCATCGACGCCTGCTTGCGCATGTCGTTGAAGATGCTCTGGATGCGCTGAATGCGATCACGATGGTGCTGCTGCCATGATTCAATGTTCAAATCCGGCTTGTGCTGCTGCCAGCTCAGGAACTTGCGTGTGATGTAGCGATGCTGGGTGATCAAGTCATTACGCAGATGACCACGCGCATGCGCCTCCCAGTTGCCGCTGGTGGACAGGGTCTCGATCTGACGGCGTAGCCAGTCGATGTGCAGCACCCGGCTGATGCCGAAATGCACGCCCAGCACATGCTCCACCGGCATGTCCTGGCGGGTGGCTTCATCAACGATGTCCAGCGCCTGGTTCATGAATTGCAACTTGGCGATGCGCTCGGCGAAGGCTGCACTAAAACCGCCTTCCAGCAACTGATCTCGCAATTGCCGGAAATCGGCCTGACCGTCTTCGGGTAGCGCCTTGAGCAGATGCTGGTCAACGATTTTCACGCCAGCGTGGAAATACTCCACCTTGTCGCAAATATCCAGTGCATGGGAATCGGGTTCGTGCAGCAACCAACGCGTGGCCTGGCGCAATACGTCCCACATCTGCATGAAAGCACGCACCTGCTGATCGCCGTTGATCTTCCGGTCCAGTGCCTCGACTTCGTCCCAGAATTGCTGCGCATCAAACACTTCGCGCACAATCGCGTAGGCCTTGGCGATACTGGAAACATCAGCACCGGTGTCTTCTGACATGCGCGCGATGAACGCCACCCCCATCCGATTGATGATGCTATTGGTGACCTGGGTGGCGATGATTTCTCGCTTCAGCGGATGGCTCTGCATCAACTCGATATACGGCGATTGCTGCAAGGCGGAGGGAAAATAAGTGGTCAATTCGGCGGCCAGATACGCATCTTCGGGCACATCTGAGACCAACAACTGCTGATACAGCGAAATCTTGCTGTACGACAATAACACCGCCAGCTCCGGTCGGGTCAGTCCGTAGCCGTTGCTAACCCGCTCATACAAAGCCTCATTGTCGGGCAGAAATTCCAGCTCACGATCCAGCAGACCACTGCTTTCCAGTACCGCCATGGCATGCATGATCGCACCCAGGCGGCTGATGGTATAACTTGCCATGGTGCTGATAGCCTGCGATTGCAGGTAGTTGCTGCGCAGCACCAGACGCTCGACATCATTGGTCATGTCTTTCAGTAACTGGTTGCGCGAAGGCTGATCCAGTTTGCCCTGCGCCACTGCCAGGGCCAGCAGGATCTTGATGTTGACTTCGTGATCGGAGCAATCCACACCCGCCGAGTTGTCAATAAAATCAGTGTTGATGCGGCCGCCATGCAGCGAGTATTCAATGCGCGCCAACTGGGTCATGCCCAGATTGCCGCCCTCACCGATGACCCGACAGCGCAATTGCTTGGCATTCACACGCAGGGCATTATTGACCCGGTCGCCGACGTCTTCGTCGCTTTCCTGAGTGGCTTTGACGTAGGTACCGATGCCGCCATTCCAGAGCAGGTCGACGGGGGCCTTGAGCAGCTCCTGGATCAGCGCCTGCGGTGCCAGTTCCGCCACTTCCAGCCCCAGCCACTCTTGTACCTGTGGACTCAGCGAAATGGATTTCGCTGAACGCAGATAAACGCCACCGCCTTTGGAAATGAGATTCTGATCATACTGATCCCAGCCCGATGCTTTGGCATTGAACAAGCGCTTGCGCTCAGCATATGAGGTTTTTGGGTCCGGATCGGGATCGATGAAGATGTGCAAATGATTGAACGCTGCCTGCAAGCGCAAACAAGGCGACAGCAGCATGCCGTTTCCGAATACATCACCGCCCATGTCGCCGATACCCACCACCGTGAAGGGCTGGGTTTGGGTGTCCACACCCAACTCGCTGAAATGCCGCTTGACTGATTCCCAGGCACCCTTGGCAGTGATGCCCATGCCCTTGTGGTCATAGCCATTGGACCCGCCGGATGCGAACGCGTCATCCAACCAGAATCCACGCGCCTGAGCAATGGCATTGGCGGTGTCTGAAAATGTGGCCGTGCCCTTGTCGGCGGCCACTACCAGGTAGTTGTCATCGCCATCGTGGCGGATCACGCGCTGCGGCTGCACCACCTCACCTTCGATCAGGTTGTCGGTGATATCCAGCATGCCGTTGATCAAGGTACGGTAGCAGGCGACCACTTCTTGCATCAGTTCTTCGCGGCTGCCCTGCGGTGGCTGCTTGACCACAAAACCACCCTTGGCACCAACCGGAACAATCATCGTGTTCTTGACGCTTTGGGCCTTCAGCAAGCCCAGCACCTCGGTACGAAAATCTTCACGCCGGTCGGACCAGCGCAGGCCACCCCGGGCGACCATGCCACCACGCAAATGGATGCCTTCCATGCGCGGCGAGTGCACCCAGATTTCGCGGAACGGCCGTGGCTTGGGTAGTTCCGGCACTTTCGAGGAATCCAGCTTGAAGCTGATATAAAGCGGCGTCGCACCATGCTCATCCAGCTGATAGAAGTTACTGCGCAAGGTGGCACTGATGACCTCGAACAGATCGCGCATGACACGGTCTTCATCCAGGCTGGCTACGGTTTCCAGGTCAGCCCGAATGGCCGTTTCCAGCAAATTGATCTGTTCTTCGCGCCCGGCTTGGCCGTTGTCGATGATGGCCGACAAGGCTGCATCCAGCGCCGATTCAATCGGGTCATCATCGCGTTTTTTACGCAAGCGGATGAACACTTTAGCCAGCAGCCTGAAGCGCGGCAAGAGATCAGCGTCAAGCGCAAAGCGGGCTTCGAACAGCCCCACCAGCAGCAAGGTCAGAATCGGATGCGCGGCGAGAATGTCTTCCATGTAGCTTTGCGAGAATGGCATACCGGTTTGCAGCAGATAGCGGCAGTAAGCACGCAGCATGGCAATTTGGCGCGCACTCAGGTTGGCGGCCACCACCAGGCGATTGAAGCCGTCATCCTCGGCACGCCCGAACTGTATCTCGCGGAAGACATGACAAAAGCTATCCTTCACCACGGTCAGATCAAATGACATGCGCGTGTCCGGCACAATATCAAAATCCTGAATCCAGGCCTGCTGGTTGTCATGCAGTTCAATTTTATAGGGTCGCTCGCTGATGACGCGCACGCCCAGGTTTTCCAGCGTTGGCAAAACCGAACTCAGTGGCAATGCCTCGTGCAAGCGAAACAGCTTGAAGCGCAGCAGGTGCTTGATGCGTGCCTGGCGCGGTGCATACAGGCTGGTGCGAAGACACTTATCGTCACTGAGTTTATCCAGGTTTTCGATATCAAACGAAGCCACCCAGGCCGAGATGTCTTCACGATACGAGGCCGGAAAAGCATTTTCATAAACCTGCGTCAATGCCAGTCCACGCGCTTCGCCAAAGCGGTTGATCAGCGTGCTCTTGAGTTCATCACGCCACAGCGTCAATGCCGCCCAGATACGGTCCTGCAATACGTGTGCTGCTGCAACCTGCCCGGAATTGTCACGCGGCCTGATGATGACATGCAGCAAGGCCAGGTTGGATTCGGAAACCTGCACGGAGAAATCCACATGCTCGCCGCCCAAACCACGCTTGAGAATGTTCTGGATCTTGACGCGGTTTTCGGTATTGAAACGATCTCGCGGAATGTACACCAGACAGGAATAGAAACGCCCGTAGCGTTCACGTCGAATGAACAGCTGCGTTTGCGGGCGCTCCTGCAGATCCAGCACGCCAATGGCCAACTGAAACAGCTCCTCGGCACTGGCCTGCAGCAGTTCGTCACGCGGCAGTGTTTCCAGAATGTGCAATAGCGCCTTGCATTCGTGACTGCCTTTGCGCAATTTCGACTTGCTCACCACACTGGCAATTTTGCGGCGCAGTATCGGGACGCTGGTGGTGGGCTGATTGTAAGCCAGTGACGTGAACATGCCAAGGATACGATGCTCACCGACAACTTTGCCCTTGCGGTTATAACGCAGCACGCCGATATAGTCCATGTAGCCGCTGCGATGTACCGGGGAGCGGGCATTGGTCTTGGTGATAATGATCAGATCATGGGCCTGCTCGGCGCTTTGCGCTCCTTCTGATAACGAAAGCAGTTTACGATGCGCCTGCCCGCCCTTGTTATGACTCATGATGCCAAGTCCGGAACCCGGCTTCATGTGCAGCTCGCGCTCCTGGTCGGCTTTAACCATGACATATTCCCGAAAGCCCAGGAATATGAAATTTTCGTCCAGCAACCAGTGCATGAAGGCCAACGGCTCGGCACGATCATCGTTGCCGTCCGGCAGGTTTTCGTCAATGTGAGCAATAATATCACTCACCCGTTCCTGCATTGGCTGCCAGTCATCCACCGCCATCTTGACCTGGGTCAGGGCCATTTGAATATTGCGCTTGATTTTGTTCAGCAGCCTGCTGTTGACCTGTTTTTCGATTTGCACATGGATCAGCGAATAGGGCTGACCCTTACCGGCATTGTGTTGCATCAGGCGCAGCGGACGTTGTTGCTCGTCCAGCTCAAACCACATCACCGGATGAATGATCAGCTTGATGAACTGGCCCAGTTCGCTGAGTCGCATGCTCAGCGTGTCGACCAGAAACGGGCTGTCAACAGCGACCATTTCTACCACGGTGGCGCTGCATTCGAAGCCATGCTGATCAGGGTCGGGATTGTACACACGCAAGGCATGTTTTGTGGACCGGTACTGTGCCGTGAAGGCGGCCATATTGCGAATGATACCGGCCATCTGCTCAGTCGAGAATCTGGCCAGATCACGGCTGGAAGTGCGGCGCAGGAATTGCTCTGCAAAATGCTCCGCACCCTTGGCGCACTTAAACGGTTCACCGCAGGCCGCCTTGATATCGTTGATTATTTCTTGCCGACTGGCAGTGATTGAAGTGGTCATAAAATAGTCGCCGGGAAAAGCTTGATTCTACGCCACCCGACGGGAATTTTCAGGGTCATCGCCATCGGGTAACAGCTCCCGGCACAGCGGCCGGATGGATCTATCAACAAAGCGTGTGATCAGCGCAAGCCGGTCTCCATGCGCGCAATGACCAAACGCTGAATTTCGCTGGTGCCTTCGTAGATTTCGGTGATCTTGGCATCACGAAAATAGCGTTCAATTGGCATTTCTTTACTGTAGCCCATGCCACCATGAATTTGTACCGCCTGATGGGTGATCCACATAGCTGCTTCCGAGGCAAACAACTTGGCCATGCTGCCCTCGACCGTGAAGCGTACGCCGTTGCTCTGGCTTTCGATTTTTTTCAATGCTGCATTCAGGGTCAGCAGACGGGCGGCTTCCAGTTTGGTTTTCATGTCCGCAATCTTGGCCTGGATCATCTGGAAACTACCGATCTCGCGCCCAAAAGCCTGGCGTTCACGCACATACTCAAGACTGGCCTCATAGGCAGCCCGGGCAATGCCCACCGCTTGCGCAGCAATGCCGATGCGCCCGGCATCCAGCACGCTCATGGCAATCTTGAAGCCTGCACCCTCTTTACCCAACAGGCAATCGGCCGGGCAGTGGTAATCGCTCAGCTCGATCTCGCAGGTGGCCGAAGCCCTGATGCCGAGCTTCGGTTCGGTTTTACCGCAGCTAAAGCCCTCCACACTGGTATCAATGATGAAGGCGCTGATGCCCTTGGCACCGGCATCCGCATCGGTTTTGGCGAACAGCACCAGGTAACGTGCTTCCGGGCCGGAGGTGATCCAGGATTTTTTGGCGTTGATGACATAGTGTTTGCCATCGGCGGTCTTTTTTGCCGTCGAACGCATGTTACTGGCATCGGAACCGGACTGTGATTCGGTCAGCGCATAGGCAGCAATGGCTTCACCACTGGCCACCGGGCGTACAAACTTCTGCTTCTGATCTTCACTGCCGTATTGCATGATGCCGTTGCAGTACAACGTGTTATTGACCGACATGATGGTGGAATGCGCCGCATCGGCGGCAGCAATCTCGATCATCGCCAGCACATAGGCCACCGCGTCCATGCCGGCTCCACCGTATTGTTCCGGCACTTCAATGCCCATCAGACCCAACTCACCCATGGCCTTGATGTTGGCCAGCGGAAATTCGCCAGAGATATCGTGTTTGGCGGCGACTGGGGCAATCTCGCTGCTGGCGAAATCGCGCGCGGCCTGCTGAATCATGTGCTGTTCTTCGGTGAGTTGTAGGTCCATGCTGATCCTTGGAAACGTGGTTAAAATGCAAACGTGTATTCTAGCAGCCTGACAGACTTAACGCTGACAGACCAACTGCATCCGTCATGATCAAGTTGAAGGGTCACTGGCATTTTTGGGCAAATGGGATGATTAGTGTGTATCACGAATGTCTGACCGGGACTTGCACGCGGAAATTGCACGCAGCATGAATTCGCCTGCAGGCAGGCTCCTACACGTTCATCATTGTTGCCGGATTGCCACGGCCGCCGCCTGCCTGTGCGTGCACGCAAAGATGGGTCAACTGTTGCAGGCAACATAATCTTGAATGCGTTTGTACTGCCGTTGTGGGAGCTTGCCTGCAAGCGCTCAGTTGCTGATCATCGCCAGCGGGGCTGGCTACTAGCATAAGACCAGCAAGGCACCCCGACGGGATGCCCTGTAGCAGTCTATTCGAAACTGATTCTGGAGATTACGTCCTGCGGCCCGGTATTGATGGGCAGATCCACACCGTTGATAAAGCCCAGCGGGTTATAGCCACCCACTTCGATTGCCAGTTGCGGGTCCAGTTCCATGTCGATATTGAAGCCTGGCAGTATGGTACCCAGCTCCGCATTGCCCAGATGCCGTACCATCACTTCGGCAAACACATTGCGAAAATCAGTGCTGGTCTTGACGTCGGCATTCTGAAACAGCGAGGCGGGATCCAGACCGAGGAAATTGCCATACAGCTGGCCACCATTGACCGGGCCACCGGCGATCAGAATGTCGGCGCCGGAGCCGTGGTCGGTGCCCTGATCGGCATTGTCAAACACACGTCGGCCGAACTCGCCCTGCAGCATGACCACGGTGCGGTCTTTCCAGCTATCGCCCTCCCCGGTGGGCACATCCAGATCCAGCAGCAAGGCTTTCACAGCTTCGGCAATATCCTGCACACGACCACCAAACTGACCGGTCAGGTTGCCCTGGTTGCCGTGTGTGTCCCAACCACCCTTGTCGGCCTGGGCCAGACGCAAGCCCACATTGGCCTTGATCAGACGAGCAATGTTCAATAACTCGTCGCCGATATCATCATCCGGATACACCGCACCGTTGTCGGGAACATAGTCACCGGCAAACACCTGCTCGACGATCTGCAGTGACTCGATCGCCTGCGCGCCAGCCACTTCGACGTCGGAATTGCCCTGGGCGTAGACTTCGCCCAGCGCCACTTCCAGCTCCTCTTCAAAATTGCTGCCGCCGCCTTCCAGGTCGAAGCTGCCGGGACTGCCTAACGCCAGCACCGAAGGTTCGCCGAGCAATGAAAAACTGACATTGCTTTCTGCGGTCATTAACGGCACTTGCATGCTGCCGGGCAGGTTGATGGCAGACTGGAAATGCCTGGCCAGCCAGCCATCGGTGGTGAAACGTTCGCCGGGTGTGCCCAGTTCGATAAAACGTTCAGCCTCAAAATGGCTGCGGTTGACAAACGGCAAGCCGGTGGCCCGGATCACGGCCAGATCGCCATTGTCAAACAGATCCTTGAACGCGGCTCCGCGATCGTTAATGCCCCAGCCGCCAGTCAATGGCAGCAAATTGGCATCCGGCACCAGCACGCCATTGCTGCGCAGGTTTTCATAAAAGCCGCGATCTGGGTGACCGTTCTTCGGCGCGATGATACTGAGCCAGTCCGGCCCGCCGCGCAGAAAGATGTAGACGAAGATGTTCTTGTTGATGCTGTCGCTGGCCATGGCAAAACTGACCCCGCACGGCAGGGCACCAATGCCGATAGCACCGCTGGCGATGGCTGAGTTACGCAGGAAGTTGCGACGTTGTTGATTGAATTTTGTTGTGTTCGTGCTCATAGTGTCTCTCCTTGACAGCTTAGCGCTGCTGGCCCACCGGCAGCATCACGATCAAACCCACGGTCGCCCGCAGCACCCGGTTGTATTCACTGCCATTGTTGGTGTCACTGGTATTCATGCTGTTCTCCAGTTGTTCATTGATGCCGACATCGGCAATGTCGGCCATGAATAGTGTGACTCTATTGATGGTCTGGGTTTCCGGCAGAAAACCATGGGTCTTTTGCAGCCAGGCGCTGACCACGTTCGTTGGCGTGCGCTGGGCCACCGTCGGCACCAGCTGATTGCTCTGCGCAACCAGATTGATGCCGATGTCCACGGTATTGTTGCGCGTCAGCAAATAGGTGATCGCGCGCCAGGTAAACACCAGCGTGCCGGTGCCCTGCCAGAATGCCTTGAAGTCGGGGTAGCCGGTCGGTGGATCCATCTCGAAGGGCCGGTGACCAGCCTGTTCCAGGCGCCCCAGCAGGCTGCTGCTGATGTTTTCACCTTCATCTTCACTTAGCTTTGGGGTGTAATCAATGCCCACCGCACGCCACACGCGCAGCAGGGTTTCGGTCGGGCGTCTGGCCTTGTCGCCCCAGGTATCCTTGAACTCCTGCGACAGCAGGATGTGGCGATAAACTTCGCGCAACTGATTGCTGTCGAGGCGGCGATTCCAGAATTCATCGGCGGTGGAGCCGATCAATGCTTCAGAAACATTGTCGCCGACCAGCCGGCGACACAATTTCATGGCGATAAAACGGGCGGTGCCATAGTGTTGCGCCAGGTAGGTCAGTATCTGCTCAACATCATTGGTGCCACCGTTGCTGTTGATGGTGATGTCCATCACCTTGATTGGTTCTTGCGCATGTTCATCGTAATGGCGATCAGCACGAAACAGAAATGTGCCGTTATCCAGCATGTCGCCCTGACGACCGTCTGCCACACCCCAGCCAGTCAATGCACGGGCAAACTGGAACACATCGATCTCGGTGTAACCGGCACGCTGACCCATGATGTTGTTGCCTACTTCTGTTTCCGGATCCACCGCGCCGAAAAAGTTCTCGATCGCACCCAGCGTGTGCAGCTCCAGCACTTCGCGGGCATAGTTTTCATTCGGGTTCGGCCAGGTATTGAAAGCATTATCCAGGTAATACAACATCGCAGCATTGCGCGTGGTATTGCGCAGCATGTCGAGAAAGTTACCGAACATGTGTTCGCGGACATCTCGATCCCAGGCTGGAAAATAACCACGAGTCTCATTATTCAACTCGATATCGATATTGAAGTGGTTATGCCAGAAATCGGCCAGCAACTCACGCAACTGCCATTGGCTATAGGCAGCGCGTAGCATCATCAGTCGCTGCGACTGTTCGCGCGGCCGGTTTCTGACATTAAAATCATCGGCACGGACATGTTGCGTCCACAAAGCCGTGTCGGACTTGTTGATGGTGTCGTAGCTTGCGCCGGGCAGGGTCAGACCACTGAGCCGGCTACTGACAGCTGGATCACTGGTGGTGGGATTGAGCTGCTGATTGGCCCAGGCGGCAAGTCTGGCATCGTCATTTCCAGCCAGGGCATTGAAAGCAGCGATGTCGCCAGCGGCTGGACCGTACCCTGCCTTGTTGAATACTCGCACCGCGAAGGGTGGTTCATCCACTGCCGCGCCCGCTTTGATCGGTGTGGTTGGAAACAGCCTGTTATCATCGGTAGAATCGATGATTTGCTGCGCGTTCGTGTCGTTACTAATGACTGACGTGATTGCTGCAACCCCTGCGCCTGCACCCAGACTTGTCAGCACCTCGCGGCGAGATAAACTGTCCATGACTTCACCTCTATGTTCTGTTGGTATGATGTTGTTGGCGGTATCATCCTGATACTACCTGACGCCATAGTAAACCGCCAGTTTAATTTTTGTGTGAATTATTAACGACATAGAAGGCTTTATTTTACAAATTATCAGAAAAAACACGCTCGATTTGCAGTTGCAACGTCTGCTCGCCACGAAAGCGGTTGACGTTCAGACGATAGCTGAATTGCACCAGACCGCCCTGCGGAAAGCGTTCGATATCCTGATTGAAGGCAATCCCTGCCAGCTCCTGGCCCAGCAGCTGTGTGTCAGTGCCTGTTGGCTGCAACTGCAAGCGCACATGCCGGCCAGCCAGCAATTGTCTGGAACAGACCCGAAATCGCCCCTCGAACAATGGTTCCGGGAACTTCTGCCCCCACGGCATGGCCGACTCCAGCAGCTTGGCCAGTGACAGTTGGAAACAGTCCGGCTCCAGTTGTCCATCTGTATACAGCACTTCATCACGCAACTCGATGTGTACGGCCAAGCGCTCCCAGGCGCTCAGAAATTCATCCAGCCTGGCCATTGGCAAGCTCAGGCCTGCGGCCATGGCATGGCCGCCAAAACCAAGCATCAGCCCCGGATGACGGCTGTCCAGCAGCGCCAGGTGATCGCGAATATGCACCCCAGCCACTGATCGCGCAGAGCCTTTCAGCACGGCCTGATCACTGTGGTCATCGGCATTGGCCTGCGCCAGCGCCAGCACCGGTCGCCCGACTCGATCCTTGACCCGACCCGCCACCAGCCCGACGATGCCCTGATGCCAGCTGGCATCGTATAAACACAGTGCCTGTGGCAGCTGTTCACGTGCGCTGAGCTGCGCCAGCAGCAGATCAATCTGAGCGTCTGCATCCTGTTGCATCTGTTGCTGTAGCTCGCGCCGTTGATGGTTGATCTGATCGAGCATCTGCGCCATCTCGTCGGCCTGCTCCAGATCGTCACAAATCAGGCATTCGATGCCCACGCTCATGTCTTCCAGACGTCCGGCAGCATTCAACCGCGGCGCCAATCGCCAACCCAGATCCTGCGCCGTGCACAGACGATGATTGACGCCGCCTGCTCGCAGTAAAGCCACCATACCAGCGCAGGCGCGCCCGGCGCGGATCCGACGCAAGCCTTGTTCAACCAAAATGCGATTGTTGTAGTCCAGCGGCACCATATCGGCGACCGTACCCAATGCCACCAGATCGAGCAGATCAGCGAGTCGTGGCGGCTTTCTGCGACCAGTGAACCAGCCCATTTGCTGCAACTGCTGCCGTACCCCGCTGAGCAGGTAAAACACCACCCCGACACCGGCCAGCGACTTACTCGCAAATGATTCGCCGGGCATGTTTGGATTGACGATTGCCAGTGCCTGCGGCAGGGTTTCTGCGGGCAGGTGATGGTCGGTGATGATGGTCTCCAGCCCCATGGCATTGGCATGCCTGACGCCGGCAATACTGCTGATGCCGTTGTCCACGGTCAACAGCAGATCACCGCTGGCAGTCAGATTTTCTGCCAGCATGGCATCCACCAGTGGCGCGCTGAGACCATAGCCGAACTCGAAGCGATTGGGCACACAGTAGTCGATCTGCACCGCCCCCATCGCCCGCAAGGCGCGGATACTGAGCGCAGACGCAGTGGCCCCATCGGCGTCAAAATCGCCGACGATGACAATGCGACGCTGTGCACAGATCGCCTCGGCCAGGGCGCTGGCGGCCTGATCGAATTGTGAAAACGCCGGTGGCAGGAGATTGCTCAGGCCATGATCAAGCTGCGCTGCATCGTTGAGCCCGCGACCAAGCAGCACACGCCGCAGCACCGGATGCAAATCAGCCGGTAAATTGTCGCTGTCAGGAAGTTTTCGCTGCTGGATTTTCATGTTTT
>JAJFKZ010000087.1 GCA_021772955.1 Gammaproteobacteria bacterium
GTGTGGTCGGTGTTCATATCAATACCAAAGCGCATGCGCAGCACTTTGGATTCGCGGGGAGTGAGGCTGGCCAGCACGTCGGCGACGGTGCCGGTCAAGCCGGATACTGTGGCCGATTCGACCGGCGAGTCGATGTTCAGATCTTCGATGAAATCGCCCAGGTGGGAATCTTCATCATCGCCAATCGGCGTTTCCATGGAGATCGGTTCCTTGGCGATTTTCAGCACCTTGCGCACCTTGTCCTCAGGCATTTCCAGCGCTACGGCCAACTCGTCCGGTGTCGGTTCACGGCCCATCTCTTGCAGCATCATGCGCGAAATACGGTTCAGCTTGTTGATGGTTTCGATCATGTGCACGGGAATGCGAATGGTGCGTGCCTGGTCGGCAATCGAGCGGGTAATGGCCTGGCGAATCCACCAGGTCGCATAGGTCGAGAATTTATAACCGCGCCGGTATTCAAACTTGTCCACCGCCTTCATCAAGCCGATGTTGCCTTCCTGGATCAGATCCAGGAACTGCAGCCCACGGTTGGTGTATTTTTTGGCGATGGAAATCACCAGGCGCAGATTGGCTTCACACATTTCCTTTTTCGCGCGCCGGGCCTTGGCCTCGCCCAGCGAAATGGTGCGATGCAGATCCTTGATGTCGGCAATGCAAAGCCTGGACTGGGCTTCAATGTCTCGCAGTTCCTGCTGCAGCATGCGAATCTTGTCGGCACACTCTTTCAGCGGGCTGCTGAACTTCTGCTTGCGCTTGATCTGGGTTTCCAGCCATTGATCATCGGTCTCATTGCTGAGAAAGGTTTGCAAAAAGGTTTTCTTCGGCATGCCAGCCTGTTCCACGCACATGCGCATGATCTGGCGCTCGATGTCGCGGATGCGGGCAACCCGGAAACGCATGCGACCGATCAGTGTGTCGACCATGATGGTCGGCAACTTCATGCGCAGATACAGTATCGACAGTTGCTCGCGCAGCTCGATGACTCGCTTGCTGTCGCCATAGCGATCGAACTTGGCCAGAAACTGCTCGTAAACATCGGCCAATTCCTTGAAGTGCCGGGCCACCTGCTCCGGGTCTGCGCCCATGGTCTTGACTTCTTCCTCGTCGTCACCCAGGGCCTCCGCAGCCGCGTCTTCGGCAAGCTGATCCTGCACCGCAATTTCCGGCGGCTCCAGGCCTTGTTCTTCCATGACTTCCGGGTGGATGAAGCCGGCGATGATTTCATTCAGGCGTCGGTTGCCATCCAGATGCGAGGCATAGTCTTCCAACAGTCCACCGACCGTTTCGGTGTAATGCGACAGCGCCAGGTTGACTTCATTGAGGCCTTCTTCGATGCGCTTGGCAATGGCGATCTCGCCTTCTCTGGTGAGCAGCTCAACCGCGCCCATTTCCCGCATGTACATGCGCACCGGATCAGTGGTGCGGCCGATGTCGGCATCCACCGCTGCCAATGCAGCGGCGGCTTCTTCATTGACGGTTTCATCATCATCGGTGGTGCTGGCATCGTCATTGAGAATCAGCGAATCCGGATCCGGTGCCTCTTCGTGCACCTGAATGCCCATGTTTTCGAACATGCCGATAATGTCTTCAATCTGGTCTGCCTCGACAATGTCTTCAGGCAGATGGTCATTGACCTGCGCGAAGGTAAGCCAGTTACCTTGCTCACGACCGATGCCAATCAGCAGTTTCAATAATGATTCGCTTTTTTGTTCCATGACGTTCTCTGGTTGTATAGGGCAATCGGCAGCGGTTCAGTGTTGCTCGCTGCGCTGTTGCGATTGCAGTTGCTGTTTATCCATCAATAATCGTCGCAACTCCTGTTTCTGATGTGCACTGAGCACACCTTGCTGCTGGGCCGTGGTCAGCATGCGTATGCGCGCACTGAGCTGATCTGACTGCATGCGCATAAGCAGATCAGCGACCGTGGTGCGCAGTTTCTGCTCGTATTCATGGCGGTGATTTTCATCCCGCTGCCGGTCATCCGTTGGTGCTGTATCTGCCAGCACCTGCCAACCCGCAAGTTCATGCAGAAAGGCTTCGGCAGCATGACCACGCCAGTGCTCCATCAGCTTAACCATGCTAATTTGCGGCCGATGGGCACAGAAGTCAATCAGCTGCATGACTATATCGGCATTTTTCTGCGCCGCGACAATCTGCTGATCTGTCTCTGACAGCCCGGCAGCCAGCCACGGTTGCTGCACCAGCATCGCCGCCAGATGCCGCAGCGGAGTTCTAACCACAGCCGCAGCAGCTGGTTCGCCGGCTCTGCGCGACGCAGCTTGTGTTCGATTGGCCGGGCTGCTGCCAAGCTTGATTCGATGACTGGTTTTGTCATCCAGCTGCTGGCTGAGCATCTCCCGATACACACCTTCAGGCAATTGTTGCAGCAGCGGACGAGCTTTTTTTGCCAGTGCTGCGCGGCTTTCTGCACTGTCCAGCTGCAAGTCTTTTTCCAATTCACGAAACAACAGTTCCGACAACGGCACGGCAGCTTGCAACAAATCCTTGAACTGCTGCGCCGATTTACGCACCATGCTGTCGGGATCTTCCCCTTCAGGCAGAAACAAAAAACTGACCTGGCGACCATCTTGCATGTGCGGCAGCATGTGTTGCAGGGCTTTCCAGGCCGCATCGCGACCAGCCCGGTCGCCGTCGAAACAGCACACTACCTGATCGCTGGTCTGAAACAGCGAGCGCACCTGCGCATCGGTGGTGGCGGTACCCGAGGTGGCCACCGGTGCTTGCAGACCATGTTGATCCAGCATGATCACATCCAGGTAACCTTCCACCAGCAACAAGCGCTCTGGTCGTTGGCGCTGCCGTGCCTGATACAGCCCGAACAACTCGCGGCCCTTGTGATAGACCGCGGTTTCCGGCGAGTTCATGTATTTCGGGCCCTTGTCGTCCAGCGCGCGGCCACCAAAGGCGATGATACGTCCGCGCCGGTCATGTATTGGAAACATGATGCGGTGGCGAAACTTGTCATACAGCTTGTCACCCTTGCTGACCAACAGGCCGGCGTCCACCAGCACCGCATCAGCAAATCCGCGCTGCGACAAATGCTCATGCAGCGAGCGCCATTGATCCGGCGCGTAACCAATCTGAAAGCGCTTGATGCTGTCCTCACTGAGACCGCGCTGTTGCAGGTAATCAGTGGCCGGGCGGTGACCGGACAATTGTCCGGCATAAAACTCAGCGGCCTGCTGCAGCGCCGCCAATAATGGCTTGCTGCGGTCGGCCTGAGCGTGCTCGGCCGCCACGCCTTGTGGCAATTCCAGGCCTGCCGTTCGGGCCAGATCAGTCACCGCGTCGATAAACTCCAGGCCGTCAAAATCCATGACAAAGCCAATGGCACTGCCATGTTTGCCACAGCCGAAGCAATGATAAAACTGCTTTTGCGGGCTGACCGTGAAGGATGGTGTCTTTTCGTCGTGAAATGGGCAACAGGCTCGGTATTCATGACCGGCACGCTGCAGCGGCAAGCGAGCCGAAACGACGTCGACAATGTCCAGCCGGTCGATCAGCTCGTCAATAAAATTTTCGGGGATATGCTGACCCATGATGTCAGCCCAGTGTGCCGATGTTGGTCGGTCGGTGCAAGCGCCGTGCTATTGCAGCTGCTCGCGCAGCAAGGCACTGACTTTGGCCATGTCGGCCTGGCCCTGCAGCTTCTGTTTGAGCACAGCCATGGCCTTGCCCATGTCCTGCATGCTGCTGATCTGCTGTTCTCGCAACACTGCGCTGATGATCTCAGCGATGACCCCGGAATCCAGTTGTTCCGGCAGGTAGTGCTGCAAAATCACGATCTCGCGAGCCTCCTGATCAGCCAGTTCGGCACGCTCGGCTGCGCGGTACTGCTGCTCGGCATCACGGCGTTGTTTGATCATTTTTTCAATAATGGCCACTACCGCAGCATCGTCCAGCTCGATACGTTCGTCCACTTCACGCTGCTTGATCGCAGCAGTGGTCATGCGCAAGGTTTGCAGGCGTTCCTTGTCGCCGGCCCGCATGGCGTGCTTGACGTCTTCCAGAAGTTGCTGTTTCAGACTCATGTTCAATAGCTTGCCAACTGCACTTGTGCAACGCAACCAGCGCTGACGTTGTCTACTTGCGCTGCAGCGATCAGCAGCGCAGGGCTGATCTTAATAGGCGCGTTTGGTGACGGCGTCACGCGCTACCCGGCGCAGATTACGCTTGACTGCAGCAGCAGCCTTGCGCTTGCGTTCCTGGGTGGGCTTTTCGTAGAATTCGCGGCGACGACTTTCGGCAATCACACCGGCTTTTTCGCATGAGCGTTTGAAGCGGCGCAACGCGTATTCGAATGGTTCGTTCTCACGTACTTTTACACTGGGCATATACTATCCTGAGCAAATGAATGATAATTATGGTATTCCCGGCAACAAGCGGTTATGAGGCCAATAGCGCCTTACACCGGAAAAGCCGTCCATTATAACCGGTTATAGCCGCTATCGGCAAATAATCTTGAAGCAGATCCGAAGGAACCAACTGGCGTGCTTGTTTTAGGCATTGAAACCTCCTGTGATGAAACCGGGCTCGCTTTGTACGACAGCGAGCAAGGCTTGTTGGGCGAAGCGCTTTACAGCCAGATTGAGCTGCATGCCGAATACGGTGGTGTGGTGCCGGAGCTGGCCTCGCGCGACCACGTCCGCAAGTTGCTGCCATTGCTGCAACAGTTGTTGACAGACAGCAAGGTCAAGCTGTCCGCTGTGGATGCCATCGCCTATACCCGCGGGCCGGGACTGGTCGGTGCGCTGCTGGTCGGTAGTGCCACGGCACAGGCGCTGGCGCTGGCATTGCAGCGGCCCAGCATCGGCATTCACCACATGGAAGGTCATCTGCTGGCACCGCTGCTGGAGGATCCGGCGCCGCAAATGCCGTTTGTGGCGTTACTGGTATCCGGCGGTCATACCATGCTGGTACAGGTGCAGGGCTTGGGCCACTACCAACTGCTTGGTGAAACCCAGGATGATGCGGCCGGTGAAGCCTTCGACAAAACCGCCAAACTTTTGGGACTGAACTATCCGGGCGGCCCTGAGCTGGCCAGGCTGGCAAGCTCTGGCGTGGCTGGCCGGTTCAGCTTTCCGCGCCCGATGACCAACCGGCCGGGTCTGGATTTCAGTTTCAGTGGCCTCAAAACACACACTCGATTGCTGTGGCAGCGGCATCAGGACGCAACCATGGATGCGGCTGCGAAACTACAGCTGCAGGCTGATATCGCCGCCGGTTTTCAGCTGGCGGTGGTCGACACACTGACCATCAAATGCCGACGTGCCATGCAGCAAACGCAATTGCAACAGCTGGTCGTTTCCGGTGGTGTGGCAGCCAACCAGGCGCTGCGCAGCAAACTGCAACAGGTCGGCAGCAAGCATGGCTTCAAGGTCAGCTTCCCGCGCCTGGCATACTGTACGGACAACGGCGCCATGATCGCCTATGCCGGCTGCTTGCGGTTGACGCAATCACACCTGCAAGCTGCAGCGCCCGCAATGCGAACCATCGATGCCAGGCCACGCTGGCCGCTGCAGGAGCTGGAACCGTAGCAAGTTCCTGAACCACACCGGATTCGGATACCATAATGAGCATGCAAGTATTGAGCAAATCCGCAACCGGCCACGCCCCGGTTGCAGACATCATCTTTATCGAAGACCTGCGCATCGATACCATCATTGGTATCTACGACTGGGAGCGCAAACAAAAGCAGACCATCAGCCTGGATTTGCAGATGCGTGGCGATATCGCTGCCGCAGCACTTACCGACAGCATCGAAAACACCCTGAACTACAAGGCCGTGGCCAAGCGCCTGATCGGCTTCATCGAACAAAGCGACTTCCAACTGGTGGAAACCATGGCCGAGCGCTGCGCCGAGATCGTACTCGGTGAATTCGATGTCAGTTGGTTGCGGCTGAAAATCCAGAAGCCAGGCGCCGTGCGTGGATCTCGCAGTGTCGGCGTCATCATCGAACGACAATCCTGAGGAACGGCAATGATCGACGTTTATCTTGGCCTGGGCAGTAACCAGCAGGCTCGTTTCAATCTGCGCAGCTGTCTGCGCCAGCTGGAGAGCAAGTTCGGTCAGATTGAGTGGTCACCGCTGTATGTGAGCGCGGCGGTGGGCTTTGATGGTGATGATTTCCTCAACATGGTGGTCAAAGTTCGCAGCAACCTGACCGTCGATAGCCTGCATCACTGGCTGCATGAGTTGGAAGACCGGCATCAGCGTGATCGACAGCAACCACGCTTTTCGGATCGTACCCTGGATGTGGACATACTGCTATACGGTGAGCTGGTGCAAGCAGGTGATGTGATTTTGCCGCGTCCGGAGATCACCAAGTACGCGCATGTGCTAAAGCCATTGGCGGATCTGGCGCCGCAATTGCTGCACCCGACCGAGCTGAAGACAATGTGGTCATTGTGGGAAGCGTTTGCCGCCAGCCAGGCAGTGCAACTGCAGCCAACCACCTTGTAACAGCCGCGGAAACTGCCCGGAATCGGCTCGTTCGCCCAATCGGGCTAGCTATACAGGCTGCGGCCACCATCAACGGCCAGAATCTGGCCAGTGACATAGCTGGCATCCAGGGCCAGATAACATACCGCGGAGGCGATATCGGTTGCACTGCCGCTGCGTTGCAGCGCCACGCGCTCGAGGATCGACTGCTTTTGTGTTGCTGACAAGCCCTGCTCCGGCCACATAATGGCCCCTGGCGCAACCCCGTTGACCCGAACTTCTGGCGCCAGATCCCTGGCCAGCGATAAGGTCATCATCTGCAGTGCCGCCTTGGCCATGCAGTAAATGGGATGTTCCGGCAGAGGCCGTTGTGCATGAATATCAATCAGGTTGATGATGCTACCGTGCGTTTCGGCCAGCAGCGGAGCCAGCTGCTGCGACAGAAAGAATGCAGCGCGAACATTGCTGTTGAAAAGTATGTCCCAGTCCTGCTGGCTGGCCCCGGCCACCGGCGTGGGATAAAAGCGTGAGGCATTGTTGACCAGCACGCGCAGTTCGCGGCCCGGTAACAGTTGCGTGATAGCTTGCACCAGCATCGGCAGCGCCTGCATATCGTTCAGATCAGCACTGACCATTGCGGCGGAGTCTGCCCGTACTGCATTCAGTTCATTGACCAGCGCAGCTGCTGCATCCTGCGAGCGATGACAGTGAATGATGACATCCACGCCACGTCCATGCAGCATGCGTGTGGTGGCCGCGCCGATGCGCCGGGCCGCACCCGTCACTAGCGCCAGCGGTTTGATAGCCGGTTCCTTCTGACTCTGATTCATGCCAACATTGTCGCATGAACACCTTGCAAAAGCAGATCATCAGCGACATCCGCAAACACGGCCCACTGCCGTTTATTGATTTCATGGAAACGGTGCTTTATGCCGACGATCATGGCTATTACACCTCGGAATGCGCTGTTTTCGGCGCTGATGGCGACTTTATTACCGCGCCGGAATTGGCCCCACCAGGCCAGATCAGTCTGTTCGCCGGCAGCATCGCCCGCTACCTGGCACAACACCATGCAGCGCTGTGCCGGCAAACACTGATCGAAGTGGGAGCCGGTAGCGGCCGATTGGCGGTGGATCTGCTGCTGTCCCTGCAACAACTGGACTGCCTGCCGGCAGAATACATACTGATCGAGCGCAGTCGAGTCATGCAGCAACGCCAGCAGGCGCTGCTGGCTGAGGCTGGTTTACTGGATCGGGTCAGTTGGCAGAGCCTGCCACCGCAACAGGCCTGGAATGGCATCCTCATTGCCAACGAACTGCTGGATGCGCTGCCGGTGGAGCGCTTTCGGCGCTATCAGAACCATTCTGCACGCCTGGCTGTGGATGTCGATGACAACGATCAGCTGGTCTGGACCGAACTGCCCGCGCCTGCGCAGTTGGACGCACAGATCAAGACCATCCGCAAGCGACTGGACGATGCGCAGGTGGATGCCTGGCCGTTACCGTATACCTCGGAAATCTGCCCGGACCTGGTCGATCTGCTGGCAGCGCTGAGCGGTAATCTGCACGAGGGCATGTTGCTGCTGATCGACTACGGCTACCTGCGGCATGAGTATTACCATCCGCAGCGGCATATGGGCACGCTGGTCAGTCACCTCGGACACCGGGGACACTTTGATCTGCTCGCCCGACCGGGTGAGCAGGATTTGTCTGCGTTTGTTGATTTCAGTGCCGTACTCGAGGCCGCGGCAAGCTGCGGCTTGCAACCAGTGTCGCTGCAGACCCAGGCCGAGTTTCTGCTGCAGGCAGGCATAGACCAGCTGGTAACGCCTTACCTTGAAACCGATGACAGCAAAGCCATGCTGCAGCGCACCGCTGAATTCAAGCAGCTTATGCTGCCCGGAGAAATGGGTGAAAAATTCAAAGTGCTTAACTTGATCAAGTCTGCTCAGCACGCACCATCGGGTGATAGTCTTTGAACTGCTCATCTCCGGTTAGCCCGCATATTGCATGAGGGATTCGGATTTTAGGGGAAAACTGCCAAAGTAGTTTGGTGCATCGTCCGCAGAGCCATAGCTGGCTATGGTTCAAGGAGAATGTGCCAAACTACGACGGCAGATTTTTACTAAAACCGAATAGGACAAACTGTACTTTTGCAATTTCGATCAATTTCGTTATAACTTGTTGGTGTGCATACGCTTTTCTTACCTGAACGTCCGTCCTCATGCAATATGCGGGTTAGGGTGAAGGCGGTGAAATGTCCTGAGCTTTTCCAACCTTAAATCACGAATCATTTCTTTCTTTGCTTCACCAGACCCAGACGCATCGTCAATGCCAGCAAAACTGATCGCCTGCACCGACGCCAGCGCAGCCAGCAGATAGGCGCGCTGCGGATATGCTCTGTCCTGCAGACCCTTGCGGCCACGCTTGTCCATCTCACATGCCAGCAGGATTTGCTCAAAACGCTGTGGTCTGCGCATGGCATCGCAACGCTCCAGCAATTGCAGCAAGGTTGCCGGGCGCAGCTCCAGGGCTTGATGCACGAGCAAATGCCAGCGCCCGACCAGCAGTGCCAGCTCGGTGTATTTTTTCGGTACCTTGAGACGCGCACAGACATCACCAATCAAGGGCACACCGCTGTGCTCGTGGCCATGATGCCTGGGTAATTGCTGCGGTGGCGTCAAGGCCTTGCCCAGATCGTGCAGCAACAAGGCAAAAATAATCTCGGCTGCGCAGCCCTGTTCGGCCGCTAGCTGCAGGGTCAGCAATACATGCTCCCCGGTGTCGATTTCCGGGTGATACTCTGCCACCTGCGGCACCCCAAACAGGGCATCTACTTCCGGCAGCAGTTGCGCCAGCGCACCACTCTCACGCAACACCTCAATGCAACGCTGCGGCGCCGGGCTGATCATGGCTTTGTGCAGCTCCTGCCAGATGCGTTCTACCGACAAAGTCTGCAGCTCCCCTGATGTGCTGATCTGGCGCATCAAAGCCATGGTTTCAGCAGCAATTTGAAAACCAAACGGTGCCAATCGGGCCGCAAATCTGGCCACCCGCAATACCCGCAGTGGATCTTCGGCAAATGCCGGAGACACATGCCTGAGAATTCGCTGCTCAAGATCAGCACGGCCATTGTATGGGTCGATAAGCCGACCGTCACTGTCCTCGGCGATGGCGTTGATGGTCAGATCCCGACGGATCAGATCATCCTCGATACTGATCTCGGCGCCGGTGTGAAACACGAAGCCCTGATGGCCTCGCCCATGCTTGCGCTCGGTGCGTGCAAGGGCGTATTCGGCATGCGTTTGCGGATGCAGAAATACCGGGAAATCACGTCCTACCGGCTTATATCCCAATGCAGTCATCTGCTCCGGTGTGGCACCCGTAACAACGTAGTCACGATCGCTGCCGGGCAGGCCCAGCAAGCGATCGCGAACCGCTCCACCAACCAGATATACCTGCATCAGCGGCGCGCGGTGCGCTGTTCCAGGCTCAGCATTTTGCGCCGTCGGCTGCCGCCGATATAGTCCGGTGCAATGGTGGTCAGCGCGTGGGCGGCAATGTCCAGCCGCGTCAAGCCGTTGTCACCCTGGAGCACGCTGTCGATTAGCAGCGACCGGTAATTGTCGCTGGAAAACGGTTTACCGGGCACAAAATCCATGCACTGCCCCTGCAACCACGACAAGGGCCGCGGCAGACCCACTATCCAGCGGCGTATGCCGAGCCATGTGCAGACCAGTTGCACGATCTCTTTCAGGCTGAAAGTTTCCGGTCCTGCCAGCGCATAGCTTTGTCCGATGCTGTCCTCACGTTCCAGTGCGTTCACAAAAGCCTGTGCTACATCTTCCACCCAGACCGGCTGAAAGCGAGCCTTCGGGCACGCCAGCGGTAACACCGGCGTCATCTTCAGCAAGCCGGCAAAGCGATTGAGAAAACTGTCGCCACGGCCGAAGATGACCGATGGCTGCATGATGGCCCAGTCCAGGCTGCTGTTGCGAACCAGTTGTTCGGCTTCGCCACGGCTGCGCTGATAATGACTTTTCCCCTCACCGGCCCGCAAAGCGCTCATGTGCACATAGCGTTTGCTGCCAAGCTCCTGCATGGTGCGCATGACCAGGCCGGGCAATGCCACATGGGCACGCTGGAAACCTTTGCCACTGAAACCGCGCTCATTGAGAATACCGACCAGATTGATCACCACCTGATGACCGTGCAGGGCCGCGGTCAGCGCCTTGCGATCATAGACATCCAGCTCAACCAGCCGGGTGCGCGGTAACAATTGGCTGGACTTGGCCTGCTCTGCATTGCGCGTCAGCAGGGTGATCTCATACCCGGCTGCGGCCAGTCTGCTGCACAGATAACCGCCAACAAATCCTGTGCCGCCCAGCACTGCAACTTTCTTTATCTGTTCGTTCATGCTTAGCCCTGATCAGTCTGCCGTGGTTGCCTCATCAGCTTCACATCTTACCGCACGTCTGCCGGCTACTGCTGACGTGCGCCACTGCATGGGTTTGTGCATGCCCGGCATGCGCGCACTGATCGGCGTCACGTCACCGTTCAATAGCCAGTCGTAGATCACACTGAATGCCAGCACTCGGGGAATGTATTCGCGGGTCTCAAAATAGGGGATGGTCTCGACCCAGATATCCGGACGCTCAGGCCGGTTCTGTTGTTGCCAGCGCTGCAGCACCTGCGGACCCGCGTTGTAAGCGCCCAGTACCAGCACCGGATCGCCAGCGTAGCGTGCCAGCATGTCTGCCAGCATGGTGGTACCAAAGGTGATATTGGTATCGGCCTGCAGCAGGCTGGCGCTACCGCTATATCTCAGACCATGGCGGCTGGCCAGTGCGCGTGCCGTGGCCGGCGTGACCTGCATCAGCCCTCTGGCATTGGCGCTGGAAATGGCCTGCGGATTCATTGCGCTTTCGGCACGCATGAGACCATATATCAGCGCCGTATCAACCTGATGCACGTTTGCTTGCTGACGCACAATGGCTTCATAACTGACCGGAAAACGCAGCGCATACATTTGTCTGCTGGCATCATCAATCAGCGTCATCACGCTTTGTAACCACCACTCATGATCTGCCGCCAGCTGCGCCGCCAATGCTCGCTGACGTGCATCCAGGGGTGCCAGGGCCTGCCGCCAGGCGCGATCGGCATAGCTGTTCAGTTCCACGTAATGCAGCTCGACGGCCCGTTCCAGCTGCGCGGCCGTGGGCAGGCTGCGCCAGTCATCGTTGGCCGCGGGAGTGGCGCAAATCTGATACGGCTGCTGCAGCCAGTCGGCGGCCAGAAAACCATGATAGCTTGCCTCATTGCTCAATGTTTGCAGCAGCTTTTGGGCGGCACCTTGCTGCTCGCTGGCCTGCAGAGCCTGCGCCTGCCAATAACGCCAGCGCCCATCTTGCTGCTGCGTCAGCGGCATGCGCTCGATACTCTCCAGCACTTGCGGCCAGAGCAGATTGGCCATTGCAACGCGCGCGCGCCAGGTCAAAAGCTGCGGGTCACTGGCGGTCTCAGGCAGTTGATCGATGATACTCAGTGCCTGGGTTTGCAGTTCCAGCGATCCATACAATGCCACCGCATGCAAGGCCTGCGCACGTTGCTCAGCAGGCCAGGTGAAATGATTATCCAGCTGTTGCCAGTACCGATAGGCCTGTTCATGATTTTGTCTGGCCAGACGCTGCAGACCAAAATCAGCAATGGTCCAGGCCTGCTGCTGGTCGGGCCAGCTGCGGGCCTGCTTCAACCCTGCTATTACCGACGCGTTCATCTGCAGCCAGCGATTTGTCCAGAGCAGCTCTTGCGGCTGCATGAAACGTCGCAGATAGCGCACCAGACCTGTGTTACCAGCAGTCATGGCCAGCGCTACCCGTTGCCAGGCCAACTCGGAGCTGATGCCAGCACGCTGTTGCAGCCAGGCAAAGGCCGGGTCACAAGCCTTGTGCTGACTGTTACCGGTCAACCACAGGTTCTGCACCCGGCGCATCAACTCTGCGCTGGTTGCACTGTCGCTGTCGTTGTGCAGAATTCTCGCGCGTGCCAGGTAACACTGAATCTCGGCATCGGTATCACTGGACTGCGCCTGCTTCAGCAGACGCTGCCACTGACTATCACGGCCCAGTGTGCGCAGCCAGTTACGTCTGACGCTGTCGTGAAACGCCCAGTCGCTGTGTAGCTGCAAAAACTCTGCAATGTTCTCGTCGCTGAACGCGCTGGAACGCTGGCGTATCTGCTCGGCGCGCAAATACGGCAGCAACGGGTAATCCTGCAGTGCTACTGCGTGCTCTACCGCCAGGTCCCAGTCGGCTTGTGCCAGGGCAGCCCAGGCCTGGCGAAAATGCTCGCGTTGCTGGGAACGCTCAGCCGTAGCGGCGAGCACCGGGCCAGTCAGACTGATCAGCCAGCACAATAGCCATAGCAGCCACCGACCCACTATCGGCTTGCGACTGATGGCAGTGGCTGAATCGGCCTGCACATGGGCGGGGCATGGGTGTTGGCTTAAGGGCAAGGCGTTGGTGTGCTGCATTCAAGTCCCGGATTGCATATTGATAGCTGATAGCGCAAGCTTTTGACTGCAATCTACGCCTATCATTACATCCATGTATACAATCAGTTTCGATTTGCTGCTGTTGTTATTGTGCAGCGGTGCAATGGCCGGTATTCTGGCCGGCCTGTTTGGCATCGGCGGCGGCTTGTTGCTGGTACCGGTTGTGGCCATGACTGCGGCCAAGACTGGCCTGGACACAGGCGTCAGCATGCAGATTGCAGTGGCCACAGCGATGGCCAGTATTTTACTTACCGCGATCGGCAGCGTGCTTGCGCATCATCGCCGGGCTGCGATTCACTGGCACTTTCTGAGCCGTTATGCGCCGTTGGTGATGGTTGGCGCATGGAGTGGTGCGCTGGTCGTCGAACACATTGCCGGACTATTGGATGGGCGGCTGTTGGTGTATGTGTTTGTCGGCTTTGCGCTACTCAGTGCCTGGCAGCTGTTGGCGCAAAAAAAGCCAAAGCATGAGGATGCCGCGGTGGCTTTTCATTTTCGCTGGCAACTGGATTTGCCGGTCGGATTGCTGGTTGGGCACTTGTCGGCATGGTTGGGCATTGGCGGCGGCAGCATGAATGCACCGTATTTTCATTTTCGCGGTCTGCCTATGCGCCATGCCGTGGGCACGGCTGCGGCCTGCGGTTATCCGCTCGCGTTGGCGGCGGTGATCGGCTTTACCATGCATGATCTGGATGGCGGAGACTGGCCGCTGATCGGTGCCATATTCTGGCCAGCCGCATTGCTCATGGGCAGCATGGGGCTGCTGAGCGCACCGCTGGGTGCGAAGATGGCGCACAGTTTGCCGGAACGGCTGCTCAAGGCTTTGTTTGCTGTGTTGCTATTGGCTCTGGCGGGACGGCTGTTGTGGTTATGATCACCAGCTGATGGTGGTGCTGATGGGCAAATGATCGGAAAAGGTCTGCGCACCCACGTGCACATGTTGCGCCTGCAGTGATGCACTGATAAACAGGTGGTCGATACAGCGTTGCGGCTGCCAGCTGGGGAAGGTGTAGCATTGGTCAGTCAGCAATCGCAGCCGCGTGGTGGCGGCAAAATCACGCACTGCCATCGTCTGTGGCGAGGCATTGAAGTCACCCATGACCATGACGTGCGGATGGCCGCGCAGCAGCTCTGCCAGATAGCCCAATTGTCTTGCGCGTGCGCGCTGCCCCAAAGACAGGTGCACGATCACTGTCAACAAGGTGATGCCGGGCAGTTCATACCAGGAAAACAACGCACCACGACCGGGAACTGCGCCCGGCAGCGCATGTTCGGCCAGTCCGCTGGGCTCCCAGCGCGACATCAGGCCATTACCGGCGTGTGCCAGATTGGCCACTCTGCGATTGCTCTGATGATACTGAAACGCGAACCCGGCCTGCTCGGCGATAAAGCGGGTTTGATCGATGAAACCAGTGCGCAAACTGCCGGCATCGGCCTCCTGCAAACCGGCGATGTCAAACGCCCCGACCAGATTCGCGATGTCGCGCAAGGTATCACAATGCTGATGATGCGGTATCAGTTGTCGCCAGCTGCCCGTAACATAATCGCTATAACGACGCGTCCGGATACCGGCCTGAATGTTGTAGCTGAGTATGCGCAATTGTCGACTGCGGTCGCGGTCAACCACCGGGCTGATGTTCGAGACCGGCTTGCTGGCCAGACTGGCTACGGCAGTTTCAGCCATCATGGTGTCACGACATCAGCACCGCAGCGCCGGCTGGCTCGCCGCAAGTAAGCGCCGGAACAGCCAGCAGCGGTGCCCGGACATCAGGTGTAGCGCTGCTTTGTTGCAACTGCACCAGCGGCTGTTGCAGCAGACATTATTGCGCAGCAGCAACCTGCTGATCGACCTGATGCTCTTGTTGCACCAGATACTGCATGATCTTGATCATGTCTGCGTGCGTTGGCACCTGCTCGTTGGCACTGATCAGGTATTTGCCCGCGACAACCAGACTGGGGGTGCCACGAATGCCATAATCGCGGGTATCCTTGGCTTCCTTGTTTAAACGTGTCACCACCGCAAACGATTCGGCTGTGCTCAGGAATTGCCCCTTGTCGGCACCAAAATCGGCATAGAAGTCAGCTATGTCTTCCATGCTTCGAAATGCACGTTTTTGTTCATGAATCGCAGCAAACATTGGCGCATGTGACTGTTCCACCACGCCCACCATGTCGGCAGTCACGTAAGCTCGGGCAAACACTTGATAGGTGGCATTGAACTGCGCCGGCACGCGACGGAATTCCACATAGTTCGGTTTTGTCTCAAGCCACTCATCGATATGAGGTTGAAAGCGGTAACAATGTGGGCAGGCATAACTGAATACCTCGACCACTTCAACCTCGCCCGGAGCTGCCTGAGTTCTGACCACAGGTTCGATCAATGTGTAGTGCTTACCAGCCGCATAGCCTTGTTGCTGCGCAAAAACCGGCAGCACCGCGACGGTCATGCTGGCCAACAGCGCCGCCAACAGCACCGTGATTGTCGATTTGTTCATTCTTTATGCTCCTTGAAAATACATTGCTTGTTTGTAATCACGCACCAGTGTGGGACAGATTCGGGATGCTGCAGTTCAGCGCTGCGCTGCATTATTGCTGGGCTGTTTGCTCACGCTTGTCATACATTCCTTGCAGGTAGCTGCTTACTGCTGCAATTTCATGATCAGTCAGGCTCTCGGCTACGATGACCATTTGCGCACTGTAGGGGTCTTTCTCGCCATTGGTCTCTCCGCTGCGGTATTTCTGCAGACGCTTGGCCAGATACTCAGCGTGCTGGCCGGCAATCGCCGGGTAGCCTGACAACGGATTACCCGAACCGACCGGCCCATGGCAGGACTGACAGGCCGCTACGCCTTTTTCCGTCAGACCGGTGTGATAGATTTTTTTGCCCAAGGTCAAAAGATCCAGATCGGCTGTGCCGGGCTTGATCTGTTGCTGTGAATAGTATTCAGAGACACTGGCGAGTTGCTCATCGGTCATGTTCGCAACGATGCCCATCATCTCCGGCACCAGGCGCTGACCTTCTCGGATCAGAATGGTTTGCCGGCTCAGATACTGGGCATGCTGACCAGCCAGTTTCGGCCAGATCGCTATGGCGGAGTTACCGTCAGCACCGTGACACGCGGCACACACTATCGACAGCTCCTGACCGGATTTCTGCTCTTGTGCATGGCTGCTGATACTCAACAACAGCGCCAATAGCAGACTTGCAGTAATAACATATCTCATTGCTTTTTTCCTTGCTCACTACATGGTTAATGGAAGGCTGAACCAATTGATCTGATGCAGTTGTTCAGTCTGTGCAACGACTGTTGCAGCCCAGACCAGCCGGGGGCAAGCAGCGCTTGCAGCTCAGACTTCACAGACAGACACCATGATGGTATTCGCGCCGACTCAGCGTACGGTTAAACCAATACAACTATCAAGCACAGCTTCATCTGCGTTATTATCGCTGTTTATCATCTGTGTTGCCAGTCAATGAATCCGTCACGCTATCGCAATGCCAAGTATCTGAATGCTGTGCACCTGATGCGGCAGTTACCGCAAGATAGTGGCATTGAAGTGGCCTTCGCCGGGCGCTCCAACGCCGGCAAGTCCAGCGTCATCAACCGCCTGTGCGGCCAGACCGGTCTGGCCAAAACCAGCCGCAGCCCCGGACGCACACGACAGATCGTGCTGTTCACACTGGATGAGCAGCGCCTTCTGGTTGATTTGCCGGGTTATGGTTATGCCAAGGTCAGCCGTGATCTGAAGCAGCACTGGCAGCAGCTGCTGGATGATTATTTGAGCCAGCGACAGGCTTTGCGCGGCATGATACTGGTCATGGATATACGCCATCCGTTGAAAGAGTTTGATCAAAACATGATTAGCTGGCTGCAGCAAGCGCAGTTGCCCGGCCATATCCTGCTCAACAAGGCCGACAAGCTCAATCGCCAACATCAGGTCAATGCCTTGCGCGAGGTCAGCGATTATGTCGCCAAGCGCGAAACTGACATCAGCGTACAATTGTTTTCGGCGCTGAAATCCGTTGGCGTAGCCGAGCTTGAGCAACGCTTGGATGAATGGTATCAATGGCACATCCCAACCCATGAGTGAACGACAACGATGAGTTATCCGGCAACCAGAATGCGCCGTATGCGCATGGCTTCCTTTTCGCGTCGCCTGCAGGCCGAAACCACCCTCAGCGTCGACGACCTGATCTGGCCGGTGTTCATCATCGATGGTCAACAGCAACAGCAAGCGGTGGCTTCAATGCCCGGGGTTAACCGCATCAGCATCGACCTGTTACTGCCGCAGGCTGAACAGGCTGCCCGGCTCGGTATCCCCGCACTGGCGCTGTTTCCGGTCATCGACGCGCAGCTGAAATGCCCTGCTGCCAAAGCTGCCTGGGACGACAACGGGCTGGTACCCAGAGCGGTGGCGGCACTCAAACAAGCGGTGCCGGAACTCGGCGTGATCACCGACGTGGCATTGGACCCCTACACCAGTCATGGCCAGGATGGTCTGCTGAATGCGCAAGGGCAGGTGGACAATGACGAAACGGTCAAGGCCTTGATCAAACAGGCGCTGTGTCACGCCCGTGCCGGTTGCGATGTGGTGGCACCGTCGGACATGATGGATGGTCGCATCGGTGCCATTCGTCATGCGCTGGAGGACGCCGGCCTGCGCCACACCCGCATCCTGTCCTACGCCGCGAAATATGCGTCCAGTTTTTATGGGCCGTTTCGTGATGCGGTGGGTTCAGCCGCCAACCTTGGTGCAGCCGATAAATACAGCTATCAGATGGACCCGGCCAACAGCGACGAGGCTTTGCGCGAGGTCGAGCTGGATCTGCAGGAAGGCGCCGACATGCTGATGGTGAAACCAGCCATGCCCTACCTGGATATCATCCGCCGGGTCAAGGATCACTTCGGCGCCCCAACCATGGCCTACCAGGTCAGTGGCGAATACGCCATGCTCAAGGCGGCGGCCGGACAAGGCTGGCTCAATGAACGTGCCTGCGTCATGGAGGCGTTGTTGGGCATCAAGCGGGCCGGGGCCGATGCCATTCTGACTTATTACGCCATGGACGTTGCCAAGTGGCTGAAACAAGGCTGAGGCGCTACCACATGGCCGCATCCGCATGCCAGACCATCCCGCCCGGGTGCTGAAACTCGCCGTCTTCGGTGATCCGATAGCGCACAGTCGTTCGCCGGAACTGCACCGGTTTTTCGCCGCCGCAACTGGTCTGAGCATCAGCTATGAGCGTATTCATGCCCGCGCCGATGAACTGGCCACCAAACTGCATGCCTTCATCGCCGCAGGTGGCCATGGCGCCAACATCACGGTACCGCACAAGCAGGCAGTCATGGCGCATTGCGACCAACTCAGTGCGCGCGCAGTGCGTGCCGCAGCGGTCAACACGCTAGCGCGCAGCGACAGCGGCTGGCTGGGTGACAACACTGATGGTGCTGGTCTGCTGCTGGATCTGCAGGATAAAGGCGTCGAGCTTACAGGTGCGGCTGTGCTGATTATCGGTGCTGGTGGCGCCACCCGTGGCATTGTTCCGGCGCTGCTGGATGCCGGCGTTGGGCACATTGTCGTTGCCAACCGCAGCGCAGCAAAAGCACAAGACCTGGTCCAGACCCTGGCGGACAGCCGTGTTGTCGCGAGTGCGCTCAAACCTGGTTATGGCGAGACCTTTGACTTGCTCATCCACGCCACTGCAGCCGGCCATCACAATAGCGCTTTGCCACTGCCTGAGATTTTGTCAGGACACCCATACTGCTACGATCTCAGCTATGGCACAGCCAGCCACAACTTTCTGCACTGGGCAGCGCAGCATGGCTGCCGCCACTGCGACGGCCTCGGCATGCTGGTGGCGCAGGCGGCAGAATCCTTCAAGCTCTGGACCGACCAGACGATCAGCCCGGAGCTGCGTGCGGCATTGTTCAGACAGCTGCAGCAATAAACGTCAGGTCAGCAACACAGAAAATGAGTCCATGACCGCGCAGCGATACAACAGCTGTGACGGGCTAACAGGATCTGCTTGAAGTCAGTGCTTATGGACTCAAAGCCGTCGGCGGTGGTTAAGCCCGCCTATTGCACGAGGACGGACGTTCAGGTAAGAAAAGCGTACGCACACCAATACGATATAACGAAATTGATCGAAATTGCAAAAGTACAGTTTGTCCTATTCGGTGTTAGGAAAAATCTGCCGTCGTATTTTGGCACATCCTCCTTGAACCATAGCCAGCTATGGCTCTGCGGACGATGCACCAAACTACTTTGGCAGATTTCCCCTAAAATCCGAATCCCTCATGCAATATGCGGGTTAATGTCATTCAGGCATACCGTGAGCAATCATCCAGCGCTGATCACCCCTGTTTGACCAGGGTGCTGCGCTTTCACGTTTTCTCTCCACTGGAATCTCACTTCCACAGGAATGCAGTATTTTTGTGCCAGCGGCTAACCTCCTTCCAGGCATCCTTGGCTGATTGTCCCTGTATCAAGATACCCAATTCCGACTGATTCTTGTAGCCCTCCAAGGAGTAATGTGACACCTTGGACGGTATCTGCAATGCATTTACCAGTTTTTGGGTATTTATGGATACTATTGCGGATATCAGCTATGAATAGTTGATTTTATGGATATATATAGATATATTTCTGGGTATGACATTGAACACAGACACCCTCGAAGTTACCTTAGAGTTCCTTTCGCTGATCTCGGAGCTGGATGAATTCAAGGGTGCCTGGCAGGCACTCGGCGTGCTGGCACCGGATCGCCTGTCCGCACTGCGACGCGTTGCAACGATAGAGAGTATTGGCTCATCGACACGCATTGAGGGGAGCAGGCTCTCCGATCAAGAGGTCGCAAGTCTGCTGAAGGAGATCAAGGTCAGAAAGTTTGCCACACGTGATGAACAAGAGGTCGCAGGTTATGCAGGAGTGATGACGAGTCTTTTCCGTCATGCCGACGCAATGGATTTTACTGAGAACCACATCCGGCAGTTACACAGAGATCTGTTGATTTACAGTGAAAAAGATGAGCGCCATCGGGGACACTACAAGACTGGTTCCAACCACGTCATCGCCTTTGATGCTGATGGAAATGAAATTGGCCTTGTATTCGAAACGGCAACGCCGTTTGCCACACCAAGTCTGATGACAGAGCTGGTGACATGGACCAACACCGCTTTGGAGAAACAGGAACTTCACTCCTTGCTGGTGATTGCAATCTTTACTGTGGTATTTCTTGAAATTCACCCCTTCCAGGATGGTAATGGCAGGCTATCGCGCGTGCTGTCTACGCTATTGCTACTCAAAAGCGGTTATGCCTATGTACCCTATAGTTCACTGGAGAGCGTGATAGAAGCATCCAAGGAAAGCTATTACATTGCATTGCGCAACACGCAAAAGACCATCCGTACCGAAATGCCAGATTGGCAACCGTGGGTTGCGTACTTTTTGCGAGCACTGCGAGTGCAAAAACAGCACCTGAAAGCAAAAATTGAGCGCGAACAGATCCTTATCGCCACGCTCCCGGAACTGTCTGAGCACATCCTGCAGCTTGCAACCGAGCATGGCCGGTTAACCTTAAGTCAGATTGTTGAGTTGACCAAAGCAAACCGTAACACCATAAAAAAGCACTTGCAGTCGCTGGTGGCGAACCGGCACTTGTCACAGCACGGTAAAGGCAAGGGAACCTGGTATGGCCGTAAATAGACTGCTGCCCGACAGGTGATGGTGAGGACGTAATCATTGCGTATCGATAAAGCTGTATGCGGCAATATTGATGTTGGTCACGCCGAATTGATTTGTATTGCAGCATAAGCAGGTAAAGGTGGGGTGTGATTGACACTGACTCATGCCAGGCAATATAATGAGAATGAATCTCATTTAACTTTTTCGGTGATTTCCATGACTGTTCGCCAGCCACGCTTGCTACCTGTATCGCTGCTTGTATTGTTACCCATTTTGCTGCTTTTTCCAGTGCCGCAAAGCTATGCTGCTGACGAAGTGAATGTGTATTCAGCACGCAAGGAACAACTGATCAAGCCACTGCTGGACCGCTTCACCGAGGCCACTGGAATTCAGGTCAATCTGCTCAGCGCTGAAGCCGGTGCACTGCTGGTGCGACTGCGCAATGAGCAACGTAACACACCAGCGGATTTGCTGGTCACCGTGGACGCCGGTAATTTGCAGCGCGCGGTCGAGGCGGGTGTGCTGCAGCCAGTGAGCAGTGAGTATTTGCAGCAGGTGGTACCGGCGCACCTGCGCCATCCGGATGGACTCTGGTACGGACTGTCGATGCGTGCCAGGGTGATTTTTCGGTCCCGTGAGCGGGTTGCTGATAACGCCATTAACAGTTATGCCGACCTGGCTGACGCACAGTGGCATGGTCGATTGTGCATCCGCTCGTCAGACAACATCTACAATCAGTCGCTGGTGGCGGCGCAGATTGCCCATCAAGGCGTAGCTGCTAGCGAAAGCTGGGCGCGTGGTCTGGTGGCCAATTTCGCCCGCTCGCCACAAGGCGGTGACACTGATCAGTTGTTGGCCGTGGCGGCCGGTGAGTGCGATCTGGCGCTGGCCAACACGTATTACTATGCGCGCATGCTGGCTGATCCTGCACAGCACGCCACGGCCAGCAAGTTGGTGGTGGTGTGGCCGGATCAGGACAGTGCTGGTGCGCACGTGAACATCAGCGGTGCGGCGATCACCAAATATGCTCCGCATCCGCAAGCCGCCATACAGCTGCTGGAATTTATGTTGAATGAATCCTCGCAGCAATGGTATGCGCAGGTCAACAACGAGTACCCGGTGCGCAGTGATGTTGCCGCCAGCGAGATCCTCAAAGGACTTGGCGAGTTCAAGGCCGATGAACTCAACTTGTCCAAACTTGGTGAAAACAATGCCGCGGCAGTGATGCTGATGGATCGCGTCGGTTGGCACTGATAACAAAACATGCAACCCCCTGCCAAGGTGCAGAATAACAATGCCAAAGCACTGCTGACCACTGCTCGTCTTGCTGCAAGTGCCGGATGAGGCGTGATCGCTCACTAGTCAGCCCAAATGCGCTGCCGCGCGGTGCCTGGGGCTGGAGCAACATCCTGTTGGCGCTGCTGTTGTCAGTGCCGGTGGTGGTTATCGCCGCACATGTGATATTGGGCCAATCTGTCGTCTGGCAGCATTTGCTGGCCACCGTATTACCGGGGTATCTGCGCAATTCCTTGCTGCTGGCGTTGCTGGTAGGCACAGGTACGGTGGTGATCGGCGTGAGCTGTGCCTGGCTGACGGTGTTGTGCGAATTTCCGGGGCGGCGCTGGTTCAGCTGGATGCTGTTGCTGCCACTGGCCTTGCCAGCTTACATTGTCGCGTATGCCTATGCCGGAATGTTGGACTATGCCGGTCCACTGCAAACCGCATTACGAGAGGGCTTTGCGTGGCAGGCCGGCGAGTATTTTTTCCCATCGATTCGCAACCTGCCGGGTGCGGCGCTGGTGTTGACACTGGTGTTGTATCCGTATGTGTACCTGCTGGCGCGTGCAGCCTTTGTGCAGCAGTCGGCCAGCGCATTGAACGTGGCCCGGACTCTGGGATTGAGTCCATTCAAGGTGTTTTGGCGGGTGGGTATACCCTTGGCGCGGCCGGCGATCATCGCCGGTGTCACCCTGGTGCTGATGGAAACCCTGGCAGATTATGGCACGGTCAAGTACTTTGGCGTGCAAACCTTCACCACCGGCATTTTCAGAACCTGGTTTGGTATGGGCGATCAAGTCGCTGCTGCGCAACTGGCGGCGGTGCTGTTGTTCATGATCTTGATATTGATCATGCTGGAGCGTTGGTCGCGTGGTAAACGCCGGTTTGCCAGCAGCGAATCGCGTTTTGAAGCCATCTCTCGCTACCGACCACAACTGGGCGGCCGTCTGCTTGCGTTTGCGGTGTGCCTGCTGCCATTGCTGCTGGGCTTTGTGTTGCCGGCTCTGCAGTTGGGTTACTGGACCCTGAGCGCGGGCAGGGGACAGTTCAATCAGGCGTTCATGGTGTTGTTGTGGAACAGCTTCAGTCTGGCCGGGGTGACGGCCATACTGGCGGTGTTGCTGGCCGTCACACTGGCCTTTGGCGCGCGCTTGAACAAAGCGGTACTGGTGCAGGCAGCCACACGTGTGGCCGGCATGGGTTATGCCATTCCAGGCACCGTCATCGCGGTGGGCGTGATCATTCCATTCGCGCTGCTGGACAATCGACTGGACAGTTTTCTGCGCGCACAATTTGCCATCAGCAGTGGGTTGTTGTTGAGTGGTACGCTGGTGGCGCTGGTGTTTGCCTACCTGGTGCGGTTCTTGTCGGTAGCACTGCAAAGCATGGAGTCGGGGCTTAGTAAAATCAGCCCGGCGATGGATGTCAGTGCTGCCGGGCTGGGTTGCCGGCCGATTGCCATGCTGCGGCGCGTGCATTTGCCGTTGTTGCGAGGCAGCATGTTGACGGCCTTGTTGCTGGTGTTTGTAGACGTATTGAAGGAGTTACCGGCGACTCTGATTCTGCGCCCGTTCAATTTTAATACCCTGGCCGTGCGCGCCTACGAGCTGGCCGAAGATGAAATGCTTGTGGCAGCCGCGCCCAGTGCCCTGTGTATCGCACTGGTCGGGCTGTTGCCGGTGATTTTGCTGAGTCGATCCATCCAGCGCAAACCAGCCAGGGCGGGCCAATTCGAAATCAAGCAGACTGTTATCAATGAACCAACTTGAAACCAGACAATTGAGCGTTGCTTTTGAGGGTGTTGCTGCAGTGCGCGACGTGAACCTGTGTGTGCGCAGTGGCAGCATCGGCAGCATTATTGGCCCCAGCGGATGCGGCAAGACCACGTTGCTGCGTGCCATAGCCGGCTTTATTCAGCCCGCTAGTGGCGAGATTCTGTTTCACGGTGAGTGTGTCAGCAGCCCGGCTTTCATGCGACCGCCGGAACAGCGCAAGATCGGCTATGTGATGCAGGATCTGGCGCTGTTTCCACATTTGAGTGTGAGCCAGAACATCGGCTTCGGGCTGCAGGCCTTGCCGCGTAGCCAGCGTCGCTTGAGGGTCCAGGAATTGCTGCAGCTGATCGGCTTGCCGCACAAGGGACAGGCGTATCCACACGAGCTGTCAGGAGGTCAGCAACAGCGCGTGGCGATTGCCAGATCGATGGCGCCCAGACCGGGCCTGTTACTGCTGGATGAACCGTTTTCCGACCTCGATCCGCAATTGCGCCAGGAGCTGCCGCGCGAGCTGCGCCGGATATTTCGCGAGGGTGGCGTAACCGTGCTGCTGGTAACCCACGATCAGCATGAGGCGTTTGCCATGTGTGATGAGATCGGCGTCATGCACCACGGTCAATTGCTGCAATGGGATACCGCCTACAACATCTACCATCAGCCGGTATCGCAACAGGTCGCCGATTTTGTTGGTGAGGGGCGTTTGCTCAGTGGACACGTGGTGGATGAACGGCACGTGGTGTGCGCACTGGGCCGATTGTGCAGCGCCACGAGCTTACCGCAGACCAGTGGCGCTGACGTGGACGTTCTGTTTCGGCCGGATGATATCGTCATTGACGAGAGCTCTGAATTACGCGCCACCGTGGTGGAGCGAACCTTTCGCGGCAGCCACTACCTGTATCGATTGGCGATCAACGACCAGCAGCAACTGTTGTGCCTGGCTCCCAGCCATCAGGTGCACGAGCCGCAGCAACAGGTTGGCATCCGTGCCGTGCCCGAGCATGTGGTGACCTTTCCGGTGACTTGAGACGAACTGCCGTGGACACTTCAGGCTAGTGTCCTGTCATGCCTCATAGGATGCTTGCAGAGCCTGGCATTTGTACCAAGGCCAGGCGCAGTTTGCAGGCTATGCCTGCAGGGCTGTCTGGTTGCTACCGAGGTGGTTATTTCGTGGGCGCAAGCCCGGTCGCGATAAACTCGACCCGGGCCGCGGTACCGTAGAGTTTCGAAGCATCGCCAGAGATTTGTTTGGGTGGAGTCAGACCCGGCCATAGCGACTGCAGGCCAGCCAGCAGATCGCTGACTTTCGCAATGGCATCCTGAGCGTCGGCATCGGTGCCGGTATAGGCTTGCAACAAGGCCTTGGCTTCGTTGGTGAAGCCCCAGGCATCCTGATATTCGTGCACATTCACGACCTTGCCACCGACCACGCCAAGCGCGTATTCATCCGCTGCGGTACGCAGCAAATGAGTGGCCCGCTGCAACAGTACCGACGCACTGGTGGGCTGGCCTGCTGCCTGTTCATGGGCCAGTATTGCGGTCTGCAGTTGGGCATAGGCCTGATCAACCTGCTGCGCATCAGCATGCTTGACGGCCTCATTCAGCGCCTGCAGTTGTTCCGCAAAGCCGGGCAGGCCGCGGCTGTCAAACGCAGCCTGCAGACCGCTGTAGAGTTCGTCACCGGGATGTTTCATGTGGGATTTGGCCGCATCGATTGCACCTTGTTGATACAGATTCATGCCCACCAGCAGATGGCCATTGATCAGATCCAGCTGTCCCAGATAGGCAAGCTCGTCACCTTGCAGGCGCTCGGCCATGCTGGCGTATTGGCGGCCCTCACCTTCGGCCTCCGCCTCTCCTTCGACCGCCGCCGCCACTGGTGCGGGTGCTACTGGCACCAATTGCCGGGCTGTGGATGGTTCGGGCGCTGATGTGTTTGCATCATCGGCAGATTGACAGCCGCTGAGCAGTGTGACGCTGGCGATGGTGCAAACGCTCATGCTGTGCCATAGTTTGGTTCGTTTCAACATGTTTGGATACCTGTGGGCAAGTAACTGTTCATTTGCAAATGATAACAGTTATCATTGACAAGTTACACGGGCAGGGACCCATTGTATGAAAATAGCCATCGATTCGATCATTGATCAGCATCGCCTGCTGGCGTTGCAAGCATTGCTGGCTGATCCGGCCATTTACCAGGATGGGCTGGTCACAGCGGGGACTGCAGCGGCTGACGTGAAGCAAAATCAGCAAGCCGATGCCAACCACCTGGAAGTACGCGGCGCCCTGCGCACGCTGCAACAACTGTTACTGCAACATACGGTATTTCAGTCTGCCGCACGTCCGGCCGGTTTCGCGCGGCTGATGTTCAACCGCTTTGGACCAGGCATGGCCTATGGTTTACACAACGACGGCGCAGTGATTGATGGCAAACGTACAGATTTGTCGTTTACCCTGTTTTTGTCTGCACCCGACAGCTATGACGGCGGCGAGCTGGTGCTGCACGATGTATCTGGCAGTGCGACAATCAAGCTCGCCGCGGGCAGCCTGATGCTGTATCCGGCCGGGTGTCTGCATGAAGTCAAAAGCGTGACTCGCGGTGAGCGGCTGGCGCTGGTGGGCTGGCTGCAAAGCCGGGTGCGCTGTCCGTCCCAGCGCGAGGTGCTGTTCAATCTGGAGTCCGTGCTGGCCGGGATCGCCGAGACTGAGGACAATCGCAACCAGCGTCTGCAGCTGCAACAGGTGCGTGGCGCATTGCTGCGCATGTGGATGGATTGACGCCGTTGCAGTAGCGTCGGGTTAGCCCAGATATTTCATGAGGGTTTCGAAATGCAGGCTCAAGCTGGCTATATAGTTCGTTCGATCTCCCCCAGAAACATAGTTGTGGCTATGTTGCAAGGGAGATTGGGCGAAATATGACGCCAGCTTGGGTCTGCGCTCGAAAAGAACATAGTGCGCTTTTCCGGGATAACGCTTTGTATTCGTATCATATTGATTTATCCATTAATACTAGCCTTGACTGTTCGTCTTCATGAAATATCCGGGTTAGCTGTGCGGGTCAGCCACTGTGCACCAGACGCCGACGATCAGGCAGCAATTGATTGATGATGTCCAGCGTGGCCGAGGCCCGGTTCAGGGTATAAAAATGCAGGCCCGGCGCGCCGCCTAGCAGCAGTCGTTCGCACAGGCGGCAGACGAATTCGGCACCGAACTCACGCAACGACTGCAGATCCTCAAAACCCTGCAGGCGCTTGCCCAGCCAACGCGGGATTTCAGCACCACACATGGAAGAAAAGCGTGCCAGTTGGTGGTAGTTGGTGATGGGCATGATGCCGGGTGTGATGGGCACGTCAATGCCGGCCCGGGCACAATCATCGAGTAATTGAAAGTAGGCGTCGGCGTTGAAGAAATATTGCGTGATGGCGGCGCAGGCACCAGCATCGATCTTGCGTTGCAGATACTTCAGCTCGGTGTTGACGCATGTCGATTCCGGGTGCAGTTCCGGATAACAGCCAACTTCCAGCGCAAAGCGCTCACCATATCGTTGTTGCACGTAGCGCACCAGGTCCTCGGCATACTGAAACGGGCCATGATGCACGTGTTCGTCCGGGCGGTCTCCGCGCAGCACCACTAGGCGCTTGATGCCGTGCTGCAGATACTCGTCAAGCATGCGGTCAATGCAATCGGCAGACTCGACCATGCAGCTGATGTGTGGCACTGCCGTCAGCCCGTACTGTTGGCGTAATGCCAGCACAGTTGCGCGCGTGCGGTCCAGTGTTGAGCCGCCTGCACCAAAGGTCACGGATACGTAATCTGGCTGCAACAGGGCCAGCCGTTGCAAACAATGATTCAGTCTGGTCTGCTGCGCATCGTCGCGCGGTGGAAAGATTTCCAGTGACAGATGCATGTCAGACTCAGCGGCGGGTCGGTGCCCCGACGGGGCACAGACCGCGTCGGCGTGATCGATCAGTAGCGATAGTGGGCAGCCTTGTACGGGCCATGCTTGTCCACATTGATGTAGGCGGCCTGCTTGTCGCTGAGTTGCGTGAGCTTGGCGCCGATCTTCTCAAGATGCAGGCGTGCCACCTTTTCATCCAGCTGCTTGGGCAGGATATACACCTGCTTGTCATACTGGTCGCCGTTGAGCCACAGCTCCATCTGTGCCAGAACCTGGTTGGTGAACGAGTTGGACATTACGAAACTGGGATGGCCGGTGCCGCAGCCCAGGTTCACCAGCCGCCCACGAGCCAGCAGAATGACCCGCTTGCCGTCCGGGAAAATGATGTGGTCCACCTGTGGCTTGATGTTTTCCCACTGAAATTTTTCCAGTCCGGCAACATCGATTTCGTTGTCGAAGTGACCGATGTTGCAGACAATGGCCTGGTTCTTCATCTGCGCCACTTGCGCGGCGGTGATGACGTGGTAGTTGCCGGTGGCGGTCACAAAGATATCCGCTTTGTCGACGACCTCATCCAGGGTCACCACGCGATAGCCTTCCATGGCCGCCTGCAGGGCACAGATCGGATCAATTTCGGTGATCCAGACGGTCGCACCGAGCCCGCGCAGGGACTGCGCGCAGCCTTTGCCGACATCGCCGAAGCCGCAGACCACAGCAACTTTGCCGGCGATCATGACATCGGTGGCGCGCTTGATGGCATCCACCAGTGATTCACGACAGCCATACAGATTGTCAAACTTCGATTTGGTGACCGAGTCGTTGACGTTGATGGCCGGAAACGGCACTTCATTGGTCTCTTGCAGTTGGTACAAGCGCGCTACGCCGGTGGTGGTTTCCTCGGTGACGCCCTGAATGTTCTTCAGTACCTTGCTGTACCAGCCAGGTCGATTGGCGAGCCGGTTGCGGATGGCCGCGTACAGCGCAGTTTCCTCTTCGCTTTCTGGGTTGTCCAGCACGCTGGGGTCTTGTTCGGCTTTGGCGCCAAGCGTGATCAACAGTGTTGCATCACCGCCGTCATCCAGAATCAGGTTAGCGGTGCGGTCATTACCCCAGTCAAAAATCTGATGGGTGTACTCCCAGTATTCGTCCAGTGTTTCGCCCTTGAAGGCGTACACTGGCACACCGCTGTCGGCAATGGCAGCGGCAGCATGATCCTGGGTTGAGTAGATGTTGCAGGAGGCCCAACGTACTTCAGCACCCAGCTTGGTCAGGGTCTGGATGAGTACCGCAGTCTGGATGGTCATGTGCAATGAGCCAGCGATGCGGGCGCCCTGCAATGGTTGAGCATCAGCGTACTCTTCACGCAATGCCATCAGGCCCGGCATTTCGGTTTCGGCGATGGCGATTTCCTTGCGACCAAATTCAGCCAGGCTGATGTCGGCGACGTGGTAATCGGTGTGGTTCTTGTCGATGGCTACTGCACTACTCATGGCTAACTCCGTTCACTGGATACTATTCAAAAATATGTTCAAAAAGACTGTTCGGACATGCTGACGATGATCAATACTGGTGCAATCGTGTTTGCAGCAATAATGTCCATTGCTGGCTCAGCTCAGGGCACCCTGCAGCGGCTTGACCATGTCGGTCAGCTCCCAGCTCACGCCCAGGTCCTCACGACCCATGTGGCCATACGCCGCGGTAGGCTGATAGATCGGCCGAATCAGATCCAGCATGTTGATAATGCCCCAGGGACGCAGATCGAAATGTTCGCGCACCAGCTTGACGATTTGCGCGTCGCTGATTTGGCCGGTGCCAAAAGTTTCCACCGCAATCGAGGTTGGCTCAGCCACGCCAATGGCATAGGAAACCTGAATCTCGCATTTGTCGGCCAGGCCCGCGGCGACGATATTCTTGGCCACATAGCGACAAGCATAGGCGGCTGAGCGATCTACCTTGGAAGGATCCTTGCCGGAGAACGCGCCGCCGCCGTGGCGGGCCATACCGCCGTAGGTGTCAACGATGATTTTGCGACCGGTGAGACCGGCATCACCCACCGGGCCGCCGATCACGAACTTGCCAGTAGGGTTGATATGGTATTTGGTGTTGTCGTCCAGCCATTTGGCTGGTAGTACTTTTTTAATCACCGTTTCCATCAACAGTTCGTGCAGCTGCTTTTGCGCAATATCAGGATGGTGTTGGGACGACAGCACCACGGCATCGATGCCGGCCGGTTTGCCGTCCTCATAGCGAAACGTGACCTGGCTTTTGGCATCCGGGCGCAGATACTGCTTGCCGGCGTCAGTTTCGCGACGCACCTTGGAATGCATTTTGACCAGTTCATGGGCGTAATAGATCGGCGCCGGCATCAGCACCGGGGTTTCGTTGTTGGCATAACCGAACATCAGACCCTGATCACCGGCACCTTGCTGTTCCGCGCTCTCACGATCCACGCCCTGACTGATGTCCGAGGATTGCTTGCCGATGATGTTGATGACACCGCAGGTGTTGCCGTCAAAACCGACTTCTGACGAGTTATAGCCAACATCAACAATCACTTTGCGGATCAGCTCTTCGAGATCGACCCAGGCCGAGGTGGAAATTTCACCGCCTACGATTGCCACGCCGGTCTTGACGAAGGTCTCGCAGGCCACTCTAGCGTGCTTGTCCTCACGCAAAATGGCGTCCAGGATGGCGTCTGAAATCTGGTCAGCGAGCTTGTCCGGATGACCCTCGCTGACGGATTCAGAAGTGAACAGGTAGGCGCCGTTGTTGATATCGGCCATCAATATATCCTTCAATCCGCATAGAAAGATATATAGTATATCTGAAATCTTCCTGCAAACCTACCCTAGCCCGTATATTTCATGAAGGGTTCGAGGAGCAGGGCGAAGCTGGCTAAGCAGGTTGGGCGATCGGCCCCAATTCAATAGTGTATTGGGCAACGCCAGATTTGGCCTGAACGCGAACAGGACAAACCGTATCCACTCCACTGTGCAAAATTTCAATGTTATCGCCTTGTTTATCCGTAAACTATGACCAGTAACTGTCCGTCTTCATGAAATATGCGGGCTAGGCCTGATTCCGCTCTGACGAGCTTTGTAGCTGATGCGGCGGCGCTTGAACTGGAGCAAGCCAGCATTGTTCACTGTCCTGCTTTTGCCTGCCTGTGCATTGCTGCTGTTTGCGTGTGTACGTGCACCGGCAGGCGCAAGCAGGCAACGGCTCAATGCCACGCCTGGATTGGCATCAGTAGCTATGCTGTAAGCTTGGGATTGCCGGATGCGTTGCGCTTATCCGGTCTACAAGCGGTGCCTGTGTTGGTTGTGCCTGAGTTCATCAGAATCGATCAGCAATGTGCAATCCGGCACGACAGCCCGGGCTGTTCAGCATCCACACTGGCAGATTGCAGTGCTAGCAGCTACAATTCGCATTGGCATAAAGTTAGATATCAAGCATGAAACGCAGCATCCCACAAGCTTTCATCAGCAACTTTCTGGGCAACACACCCAGTTGGTACAAGCTCACCATTATCACTTTTTTACTAATCAATCCGGTCGTCTGGCAAATCAGCCATTTTCTGGCTGGCTGGCTGCTGGTGATCGAGTTTATTTTCACCTTGGCCATGGCGCTGCGCTGCTATCCGCTGCAGCCCGGCGGGCTGTTGGCGCTGGAAGCCGTGATCCTGGGCATGACCAGTTCGGCAACCGTGTACATGGAAGTGGCCAACAACCTGGAAGTGATACTGCTGCTGATCTTCATGGTTGCCGGTATTTTCTATCTCAAGGATATGCTGTTGTTTGTGTTCACCAAAATTCTGCTCGGGGTGCGCTCGAAAACCATGCTATCGGTATTGTTTGTCGCGGTTTCGGCAGTGTTGTCGGCATTCCTGGATGCCCTGACCGTAACCGCAGTAGTGATTGCTGTGGCGATGGGTTTTTTCGGCGTCTATCATCGGGTCAGCTCGAACAAGGGCTTCGACGAAGATTACGATCATGCCGATGACAGCGGTATCGGCAATGAAACTAGAGAGGATCTGGAACAGTTCCGCGCCTTTTTGCGCAATCTGATGATGCATGCCGCCATAGGCACCGCGCTGGGCGGTGTCACCACGCTGGTTGGGGAACCGCAAAATCTGCTGATTGCCACCGTCGCGGGTTGGGATTTCGTTACGTTTTTCATACACATGTCGCATATTTCCATGCCGGTGCTCGCCGCTGGTCTGCTGACCACGGTCGCGGTGGAAAAGCTGGGCTGGTTTGGTTACGGGCAGAAACTGCCGGATGCCGCACGGCACATTCTGGAGGAATACGATCGATTGGAAACAGAAAATCGCAGCCAGGAACAGAAAGCTAAAATCATCGCCCAGGCACTGGTGGCACTGTTTCTGGTAGTGGCATTGGCGTTCCACCTGGCTGCGGTGGGCATCATCGGCCTGACTGTGATCGTGCTGGCCACCACTTTCACCGGCATTATTGAAGAACATCGGCTTGGTCATGCGTTTACCGAAGCGCTGCCCTTTACCGCTTTATTGGTGGTGTTCTTTGGCATCGTTGGAGTGATCCACGATCAGCATCTGTTTGCACCAATCATCAATTACGTGTTTTCACTGCCACACGACGCACAAGCTCCGATGTTTTACGTCGCCAATGGTGTTTTGTCTGCGATCAGTGACAATGTGTTTGTGGCCACCGTGTACATTAATGAAATCAAGGTAGCGCTGGATGCCGGTACCATCAGTCGTGAACATTTTGATGCGCTGGCAGTGGCGGTGAATACCGGCACCAACATCCCCAGCGTGGCCACACCCAACGGCCAGGCAGCGTTCCTGTTCCTGCTCACCTCAGCATTGGCGCCACTGATTCGCCTGTCTTATATGCGCATGGTGATATTGGCCTTGCCGTATACCATCATCATGAGCATTACCGGCCTGCTGGCGACAATCTATCTGGGTTCAAATGCCTGAACAAGACCAACTCAAGCCCGACGGCGCCCACCGCGGTGACAAAGCCAGTCTGTTACGGCATGCGCTGATTTTGCAGCTCAAGTTGCTTGGAGATGGGTTGCGCGACGCCATGCTGGTGCCGGTATCCATCACCGCAGCGCTGATGGGTTTGCTGTTTCGTAGCAAGGATCCGTGGCTGTGGTACCGGGAGGTGTTGCTATGGGGGCACGCTTCCGATCAGTGGATTGATCTGTTCGACAGTTATCGTGATCACGCCGATCCGGATTTTAACAAGTTGCTGCAGGCATCCCGGTCACGCCTGGAGCAAGAGCACAATCGTAACCGGCAAGCCGAGCAGACCGATGATGAGCCACCTGCGAAGAGATAGCCTGCCAGACGGCAAGGCCGTTGGCGCTGATTCCGGCGCTAACCCGGATGGACTGATTGTGCTGCGGCATGGCGAACGGGTGTGGGCGTGGCTGAACATCTGTCCGCATCAGGGGCGCATGCTGAATTATGCCCCCGGCAAATTTTTACAAACCGACGCTGGCAACATCATGTGCGCAGCCCATGGAGCCGTGTTTGATCGCTATACCGGCGCCTGCATTGCCGGGCCCTGCAAGGGTGATCGACTTAAACCCGTAGCGGTCAACACAGACGGCCATGGCGGTCTGCATTTCAAAGTGACTGACGCTGCGGCGGACAGTACGGTAGCGCCGACAGTGGAGACAGAATCATGAGTGGATTTGGCAGTCAATTTGCCCCGATCGTCATACGCGCAGACTTTATTGATGGCAGTTGGAGTCGGCCACTTGCGGTGGCCTCCGACAAACTTGAATTGCATCCCGCCAGTCACGTGTTGCACTATGCCAGCAGCTGCTTCGAGGGGCTAAAAGCCTTTCGGCGCGCCGATGGCGCAGTGCATCTGTTTCGTCCCGACATGCATATTCAGCGGCTGCAGAATAGCGCCCGGCATTTGTGTCTGCCGGTGCCGGATGCGGAAATGGTCATGGCCATGCTCAAGCAAGTTGTTACGGATCAAATGGCGTTGATCCCTGAGTTTCCGGGTGCGCTTTATTTGCGGCCGTTGCTGTACGCCAGCGATGTCAACATTGGCAGTGCCGGACACGCCTCCAACAACGCCGTGCTGCTGGTGATGGCATCCCCGGTGGGTGATTATTTCGGTGGTCAGGACAAGACCCTGCGGCTGATGATCGAAACCGAGCATGCCCGCACTACCAGCGATTTTGGCCAGGTCAAGAGCGGCGGCAATTATGCCGCTGCCTTGCAGCATATCGTGCGGGCCAGACGCGATCATCAATGCGATCAGGTGCTGTTTTGTCCCGCTGGTGACGTGCAGGAAACCGGCGCGGCCAATTTCTTTCTGCTGCATGATGACACCCTGATCACCAAGCATCTGGACGGCAGCATTCTGCCCGGAGTGACCCGCGATAGTCTGCTGCAGGTCGCCGCCGATCTGGGCCTGCAGGTTGCACAGCGACAACTCACAGTGACCGAATTACTGCATAAAGCCCCACACAGTGAAGCATTCCTGTCCGGCACCGCCGCAGTGATCACTGCTGTCGGCACACTGATCAGCGACGGTCAAATGGTTGTCGTCGGTGATGGTGGCGTCGGTGGCACCACACGCAAGCTGCGTGAGACACTGCTTGCCATTCAGTCAGGCAACGGCACCGATCACCGCGACTGGCTGGTTGATTGCGGCCACGGCTAAAGCAATGCCATTCGGCATCACCACTGCTGCCAGTCCATGATCGGTTCTGTACTGAAAAGTCTGCTCAGGCCGCTGTACCAACATCTGCTTACACCACGCTGGCGTGAGATCATTAACCAGTACCGCAGTGGCCAGGTCAGCGAAACCGATATCGAGCTGTTCCGGCATCTTGACGGCATAGCTGGTCTGGTCATTGATGCCGGTGCCAATCGTGGCCAGTTCGCCTTGTCCATGCTGGCTGTCAATCGCTCACTCAAAGTGTTGTCTTTCGAGCCCAATCCGGCACTGCGCTGGTCGCTGCTGTTGATTGGCATGCTGTACCCGGCACGGTTCCGGTTCAGGCTGCGCGGGCTGAGTACACACAGACAGTCCATGACTCTGCATGTGCCGACCACCAGTACTATGGATCTGAGTAGCAATGCCTCGCTGGATGCCTGTGAATTTGACAAGGATTATGTGCGTGAGCGCCTGGCCGGATACGCGCAGCGATCAGCAGGTCAATACGGGTTTTGCCAGCGCTCGGTCAAACTGCTGCCGCTGGATGAGCTGGGTCTGGCACCGGTGGCGATCAAAATTGATGTGGAAGGCTGGGAGTTGCAGGCGCTGACTGGCATGCAAAAAACCATTGTGCGCTGCCATCCACTGCTGATGATAGAGCTCAATAACACGCAACAGCTGCTGCCCTGGTTACGACAGTTGGGTTATCAACTGTACGGCTACGATGCGCACCAGCAGTTGCTGTTGCCGACAGAAACCGGTGCAGGCCTGCTGAATGTCATTGCCATCCACCCGCAAATGCCAGCTGACACCGCTGAGCGGATCAAGCCTTTGCTCAGCGTTGAGTGATGCGCAGTGGACCAATCACCAGCAGAAACTGAAACGATGAAAAGTGTTGTCGCGGGCGACGGTGCGGGCGATGCACCAAACTACTTTGGCAGATTTCCCCTAAAATCCGAATCCCTCATGCAATATGCGGGCTAGAGCAATCAGCGTTATTGGAGCCAGCCGATGCTGGTGTTTATACTCTTGTGTTGTCAAAACGGAACTGGATTATGCGCATCGCTGTTACCTTCCTGGCTGTTGTTTTTCTCTGCGTTGCCCACGGCGGGCAAACTGCCGATGAGCGACTGAACGCGTTTCTTGATCAGGTGTTTGAGCACCGAGTGGCACAAAGCCCGATGTGGGAGTCCCAGCTCGGTCGCAAGACCACGCGTCAGGGGCAGTGGGATGATTTTTCTGATGCTCATGCCGAGCGCACACTGCAAGCGCGCCGCGCCGATCTGGCGCAACTGCAACAACAGTTTGATCGGGATAGGCTTGGTGCGCAGGCACGCGTCAGCTACGACCTGTTCGTGTATGAAACCGAACGTGCCATCGCCAGCAACGCCTTTCGTGATCACTTTTATGTGGTGGATCAGTTCAATGGTCAGTTGTCGGGCCTGATCACGCTGCTGAAAAACAACCACAGCATCGCAACGGTGCAGGATGCCGAGGACTATGTCTCACGCATCCGTGGCCTGAAAGCGGTGCTGACAGAATTCAGCAGACAACTCAATGCGCGTGCCAAGGCCGGTGTGTTGCCGCCGTCATTTGCCTTTCCCAATGTGATCGCCGATGCCACCGCGATGAGTTCAGGAGCACCTCTGGATGACGGCGAGCCAAACGCCGTGTATGTCGATTTCATCACGAAACTGGCCGCGCTGGATACCAGCGATGTGGAAAAAGCGCGCTTGCGCAAAGCCGTCGAGGCTGCATTGCAAGGCCCGTTTAAGCGCGGATTCACTGGCTTGATCACAACATTGCAGAGCTTGCAGCCAGACACCGAAATCAATCGCGGTGTCTGGGCATTGCCGCGTGGTGAGGCGTTTTACGCCAATCGGGTTGCGCATCACACCACCCTGGACGTCAGCCCGGAACAAGTTCACCGCATCGGGCTGAGCGAGGTTGCGCGCCTGCAAGACGAAATGCGCGAGATCATGGAGAGCGTCAAATTTGCCGGGGATCTGCCTGCTTTCTTCGAGTTCATCCGCAATGACCCGAACAACCATTACCCGAATTCAGATGCCGGTCGAGCGGCCTTTCTTGCCGATGCACGCCAGCAGGTGGCAGCTATCCAGCAAGTCGCCGACAAGTATTTCAATCGACTGCCCAAGGCCAAGCTGGAAGTCCGCCGCGTCGAACCCTGGCGCGAGAACTCGGTCAGCATCGCCTTCTACAACAGTCCTTCACAGGACGGCAGCCGACCCGGCATTTACTACGCCAATCTTGCCGACATGGCCAGCGTGCAGAAATACGTATTCAGTGCGATTACCTACCACGAATCGGTACCGGGACACCATTTCCAGATCGCTCAGGCGCAAGAAATGGACGACTTGCCGATGTTTCGGCGTTTTGGTGGCCACGGTGCCTACGTGGAAGGCTGGGCGTTGTACGCGGAAAAATTAGCGAAGGAGATGGGCTTTTACGCTGAGCCGCTGCACGATTTCGGTAGACTGCAAAACGAATTGTGGCGAGCCGTGCGGTTGGTGATCGACACCGGCATTCATGCCCAACGCTGGACCCGGCAACAGGCGATTGATTATTTCCGTGCCAACACGCCGCTGTCAGAGGGCAACATTGTGACCGAAGTGGAACGCTTCTTCGTCAACCCCGGCCAGGCGCTGAGCTACAAGATGGGCATGAATCACATCCTGGATCTGCGCCAGCGTGCCCGCACCGCGCTGGGTGATGCATTCGACATCCGCGCATTCCATGACGTCATGCTTGGCTCGGGCTC
>JAJFKZ010000088.1 GCA_021772955.1 Gammaproteobacteria bacterium
GCGGCCAGCTCATTGGCCAGTTCCGTGGCCAGATTGCGGGCGTCAGCATGGTTCATGTTGTGACTATGGGTAACAACGATATCGGACATGATGGATCTGCTGTTTGCTGGAACTTGTGATTATCCATACTACGCCCGTCTGTGTCGATAGCTAGTGGTCCTTCAACATGATAATGACAGGTTCAGCGTTCCTGTGGCGTTGTGCTGCAAGGCACCGTGCGCAGGTAATGGCCGTCGCCCTTGGCCAGCACGGTAACACCGCAGCGCGACGCCACAGCAGCGCCCGAAGGGTTGGCCGGTCAGCGTCCATGGCAGCGTTGCGACGCTGGTAAAGGACTCAGGCCATTCACTGCTCGCCGCGCCTGGCCCTGAACGCTGACCGACCAACTGCATCCGTCATTATCATGTTGAAGGACCACGTGATCCTTCAACCTGATAATGACAGGTTCAGCGTTCCTGTGGTGTTGTGCTGCAAGGCACCGTGCGCAGCTAATGGCCGTCGCCCTTGGCCAGCACGGTAACACCGCAGCGCGACACCACAGCAGCGTCCGAAGGGTTGGCCGGTCAGCGTCCATGGCGGCATTGCGACGCTGGTAAAGGACACAGGCCATTCACTGCGTGCCGCGCCTGGCCCTGAACGCTGACCGACCAACTGAACCTGTCATTATCAGGTTGAAGGACCACTAGTCATCCAGACGTTCATCTTCTTCCAGCAGCTTTTCCAGCGCTTGCATACGGTTCAGTTCGGCCCGCGGCATATTGATCCATAACGTGTCGATACCGCGCTTGCGATTGCTGTTGGTTACGGCACTGACGTAGGTGACGGTTGGGTCGATGCTGCTGTTGACGTCATCGATGACCGGCGCCTGATTTCTTACCGGAGCTGACTGGCAGGCTGCCAGCAGCAAAGTGGCTATGAGGGTGGTGATGATGCGTGTGTTCATGATGAGTTTGCTCCGCGTTAGTACGATATAGATCGTAATACAACTTTACCGGTTTGTCAATGATTTGATTCAGCTTGCAATTGCGCTTGTCACAGGCATTTACAAGGCCATCACATGAGCATTGTTATGATGCCTGAAATGGTAGCAAACACAGAGGTATGACAATGAAATTGAGCACCCGCGTAACATGGATGTTAACAATGTGGCTGGGAATGCTGGCGGCAAGCAGCGTTTTTGCCGGCAGCATCGTACCCGCTGATTTTGCCCTGGTGCAGGTCATCGCCGGCGGCGAATTGAGTGGTGCGCCGCTGGCGGCAAGACATGCCGGTGACGGCAGTGGCAGGCTGTTTATTGTCGAGCAGTCCGGTGCTATTCGCATTTGGGATGGCAACAGTGTGCTGGTAACGCCGTTTATCAATCTGGGCAGTGGCGGCCTGAATGTCACTGCGTCTTCCAATGAGCGCGGCCTGCTCGGACTGGATTTCCATCCCGATTTTGCCAATAACGGGCGCTTCTATGTCAACTACACGGCGGCCAATGCTTCGCCGCTGGTCACCGGCACCACCGTCGTGGCCGAGTTTCAGGTCAGCGCTGGCAATGCCAATGTTGCTGATCCCAACAGTCAGCGCATTCTGCTGACGGTGACCCAGGATTTCGCCAATCATAATGGCGGTGATGTACATTTCGGTCCGGATGGCTATTTGTACATAGGCATGGGTGATGGTGGCAGCGGCAACGATCCGTGCAACCGCTCGCAGACACTGGCGCCAGGCAATCTGGTGCCGCCTAGCAGTTGCGGCAGCGGCGCGTCTCTGAACGACAGTCTGGCTTTGCTGGGTAAAATGCTGCGCATCGACGTCGATAACACCACGCCTGCTGGCAGCAAAACGCTGTGCGCTGCCAATCCGGATGGTTCGGCAGAATATGCTATCCCGGCCGATAATCCCTTTCTTGGCGCTGACCCTGACGCTGCCTGCGACGAGGTCTGGGCCTACGGCTTGCGCAACCCGTTCCGTTTCAGTTTTGATCGCCAGACCGGTGACATGCTGATCGGAGATGTAGGACAGAACGTCTGGGAAGAAGTCGATTTAGAACCGTTTGACACCATGGGTGGGCTCAATTATGGCTGGGACCTGTGCGAGGGTAACCACAATGCCGGTTCCACCAGTCCATCATGTTCATTCCCCAGTGTGCCAGCCATTCTCGAATATCAGCATAGCAATGGCCGCTGCTCGATTGAAGGCGGCTATCGCTATCGCGGTCCGGTCAGTTCATTGCAGGGGCTGTACAGCTTTGGTGATTTCTGCAGCGGGGAGTTGTGGCTGGCGCAGGAACTGAGCCCTGGGGTCTGGACTGATGAATTGACCGGTGACACGGTCAGTAACCTGGTCGCATTTGGTGAAGATGAGCTTGGCAACGTCTATTTGATATCACAATTTCAGGGCTTGTGGCGCTTTGCCGGTGCCGAACTGCCGGAAGTGTTTTTCATCGATGGCTTTGAGAACCCGCAACCATAAGGGGTGGATAGGCGTGCAAGGCGAATAAGCATTGCTGCGGGACATTTCGCTTGCAAGCAAGCTCCTTGTATACTCAATATTGATGGTTTTACTATAGGTATACCGTCATCGGGGAAGCCGCTGGCTCCTTGAGGCAGCTTTGTTCTGACCTCGTTTGTAGATTGGCTCCCCGCCTCTTTGCTCAGCACGATAAGTATCTACAAACATACTAATACCAGCAGGCCGGTTTAGCCAGATGCATGCGTATGCTACGAATTCTGCAAAAAGCCATCCACAGATTACACCGATTGCACGAATTGATCGGGGCAGGGGCTGATGGATTAGAGTTCATTAAAAGCTGCGCCATAGCCATGGGCTGACCATGTCATGTTATCGGTATGACGTACCATTCTGTGTCATTTCGTGAAACCTGAGGATCAATAGTGTTTGAAGACTGATCCAAAGCTGCAGATGACCAGTTGTAGGCCGGATAAGCGCAGCGCATCCGGCATGTTTACTAGCCCGCATATTGCACGAGGACGGACGTGCAGGTAAGAAATGCGCATGCACACCAATTAGTTATAACGAAATTGATCGAAATTGCAAAAGTACAGTTTGTCCTATTCGGTGTTAGGAAAAATCTGCCGTTGTATTTTGGCACATCCTCCTTGAACCTTAGCCAGCTATGGCTCTGCGGACGATGCACCAAACTACTTTGGCAGATTTCCCCTAAAATCCGAATCCCTCATGCAATAGGCGGGCTAGCTAACGCGCCTTGATGATCATGGCATCAAAGCCGTTGGCGGTGAGCTGGTTGCGCAAGGCATTGGCCTCACGGGCATTGTTGATCGGCCCGATGCGCACCCGGTGCCAGGTCTCGTCATTGACATTGACCTTGACGATCGACGGCTGCATGCCCAGTAACAGCAAACGCGCCTTCAGCGCATCGGCATCGCCGGCTGAGCGCAATGATGCGACCTGTAAAATGTAACTGTCATTGTCGCTGCTGCTGTCAGCAGTCTGACGGTTGGCCTGGCGTTGGACTTCACTTTCTGGAATGACAATGTCTTGTTCCGGCAGAATCCTGAAAAAATCATAGTCAGGTTTGTCGTCAGTAACTTTCGCTGAATTCTGTCCGTCGGCGATCGCCGCCTCATCGAGCAGCTCACGTTCACTGCGATCAACGGCATTCTGCAGATTGCGTGGCAAGCTGATCAGTCCCGATTGCAGCGCCAGTGTCATCAGCAGCAAGCCACTAAGCAAGCCGGAAAAAAACCACATCCAGGTAGAACCCGGGCTTTTCCGGTTGGATTTGACCTGTCGGCGCGCTGGCATG
>JAJFKZ010000089.1 GCA_021772955.1 Gammaproteobacteria bacterium
TGATGCATTGGTTAAAATACACGCTGTTGTAAATTGGAACTCACCATGACCGAGTACATTCTGTGGCTGGACCAGGTTGGCATGGACGATCTCAATCGCGTTGGCGGCAAAAACGCCAGTCTGGGTGAGATGATCAGCCAGCTGTCCGGACTAGGCGTCAGCGTACCGGGTGGTTTTGCCACCACAGCCGATGCCTACCGCGATTTCCTGTCGCAATCGCAACTGGATCAGCGTATCAGAAAGCGGCTGGAGAATCTTGCTGTTGATGATGTCAACACGCTGCTCGCCGCAGGCAAGGAAATCCGGCAATGGATCATGGATACGCCCTTTCCCGCGCAACTTGACCGCACTGTGGAGCAAGCCTGGCAGCAACTGGCCGAGAAAAATGGCAGCGAACCCGAGGTTGCGGTGCGCAGTTCGGCCACGGCCGAGGATTTGCCGGACGCCTCCTTTGCCGGCCAGCAGGAAACTTTCCTGAACGTACGCGGCATTGATGATGTGAAGCAGAAGATGCACGCGGTGTTCGCCTCTCTGTACAACGACCGCGCCATCTCTTATCGCGTGCACCAGGGCTTCGAGCACCACGACGTGGCCTTGTCGGCGTCGGTGCAGATCATGGTTCGCAGTGATATTGGCGCCAGCGGGGTGATGTTCACCCTGGATACCGAATCCGGCTTTCGTGAAGTGGTGTTTCTGACTGCTTCCTGGGGGCTGGGGGAAACCGTGGTGCAAGGTTCGGTGAATCCCGATGAGTTTTACCTGTACAAGCCCAACACGCGCGCCGGCAGACCGTCGATCTTGCGCCGCAATCTGGGCAGCAAGGCCGAGCGCATGGTCTATGCTGACGGTATCGGCACGCTCACCGAACCAGTGCCCGATGAGCTGCGCCAGCGCTTTTGCATCAGTGACGAGGACGCCGAAGAACTGGCCCGCCAGGCGCTGATCATTGAAGATCATTACGGCATGCCCATGGACATCGAATGGGGTAAGGATGGTGCTACCGGCAAGATCTTCATCCTGCAGGCACGGCCGGAAACCGTCCAGAGTCGCGCCAGTACCACCAGCCGAGAACACTATAAATTGCACGAACGCGGCCCTGTTCTGGCCGAAGGCCGCAGCATCGGCCAGCGTATTGGTGCCGGTAAAGCCAAGATAATTGCCGGTATTGAACAAATGCACGAGGTTGAGGCCGGTGATGTGTTGATCACCGACATGACCGACCCGGACTGGGAACCGGTCATGAAAAAGGCTGCGGCCATTGTCACCAATCGCGGTGGCAGAACCTGTCACGCGGCGATTATTGCACGCGAACTGGGTATCCCGGCGGTGGTCGGTTGCGGCGATGCCACGACGCGTATCCAGCACGGCAGTGCCGTGACAGTATCCTGTGCCGAAGGTGATACCGGCTTCATTTACGCCGGCGAATTGAACTTTGAAATTATCAGCAGTGACCTGGGCCAGATGCCAGAGGCGCCGCTGAAGATCATGATGAATGTGGGTAATCCCGATCGCGCCTTCAGCTTCGCGCAGATTCCCAATGCCGGGGTCGGTCTGGCCCGGCTGGAGTTCATCATCAACCGCATGATCGGCATTCATCCGCGCGCTTTGCTGGAATTTGATCAGCAAACACCTGAACTGCAGGCCAGTATTCGCCAGATGATCGCCGGTTATGCCGATCCGGTCAGTTATTACATAGAACGCCTCAGCGAAGGCATCGCCACCATTGCCGCCGCCTTTGCGCCAAGCCCGGTGATCGTGCGTTTGTCAGATTTCAAATCCAATGAATACGCCAACCTGCTCGGTGGCGAAGCCTACGAGCCGGACGAAGAAAACCCGATGCTGGGCTATCGCGGCGCCTCACGTTATGTCGATGAGAATTTCAAGGCCTGCTTCGAGCTGGAATGCAAGGCATTGCTGAAGGTGCGCAACACCCTGGGGCTGAGCAATGTCTGGGCCATGGTGCCGTTCGTGCGCACCTTGGGCGAAGCCCGTGACGTGGTGGCAGTGATGGAGGAGTTTGGGCTCAAGCGCGGTGAAAACGGGCTCAAGATCATCATGATGTGTGAACTGCCATCCAATGCACTGATGGCTGATGAGTTTCTCGAATATTTCGACGGCTTCTCCATCGGCAGCAATGACATGACGCAGCTGACCTTGGGGCTGGATCGCGATTCCGGGCTGGTCGCACATCGCTTTGATGAACGCGACCCGGCGGTGAAAAAGCTGCTGGCCATGGCCATCAGTGCCTGTCGCAAACACGGCAAATACATCGGCATCTGCGGCCAGGGGCCATCGGACTACCCGGACCTGGCCGAATGGCTGCTGGATCAGGGCATAGAAAGCATGTCACTGAACCCGGATACCGTTATTGATACCTGGCTGCGATTGGCCAAACATTGATCTTAAGGTGATAGCTGAGCTGTACGATTAGTACTACGTCATCGTTAATCAGATAAACGCTACGGTGTTCGCTATCTATGCGGCGTAAGCTGAACCGACATCACGCAGCCATGGGTGTAGGTTGAAATGGGTGTGGGTGTCCCGAGATTCGCGTAGGATGAAACGGGGGTGGGTGTCCCGAGATTCGGTGCGTAATTAAACGGCATCACACAATGGATTGGAAATCCACATATCTGCAGACTGATTTGCAATTGGCAGAAAACCAATAAGGTACTGAAAATACAGTAGAATAGGTAGCAAGGAATATGGGGTACCGACCCTATTTTTGATATCGATTAAATTACTAATGCTGCATCAGCACAGTCATGCCGATAGTTAAATTCTGAATTAAACCGACCTGCGAAGCGGGTTCGGCTTAAATGAATTATTATAAGGTAGTCGCAAACTCAAAGGCACGAAAGACTATTCGTCCTTTGTGGCCACGAACAGCGCGATCAACATAATCATGCCACCATAACGAAAAGCGGATTCGAGCACCGGACCTCGCATCACATCGGAACGCCATAGCTCAAACCAACTTTCGGCGATGACAATGAACCCGCCGAACAGCATGATCACTGCGATCATACATCCAGTTAGAGCAATTTCCTTTGCGGCGGCGTATTCCAACGCATCACCTGTACGTGCGCGCCACATTCTTTGCGCACCAATCGTACACATGACGCCGGCAGCCACTTTC
>JAJFKZ010000090.1 GCA_021772955.1 Gammaproteobacteria bacterium
GCCGCCGACAGCGATTTTGTGCATGCAGTGAAATACTATCCGGCCGGCGCCACCACCAATTCGGACAATGGTGTAACCAGTCTCAAGCATGTGTATCCGGTACTGGAGGCCATGCAAAAGCACGATCTACCGTTGTTGCTGCACGGTGAGGTGACCGACGCCGAAATTGATGTGTTTGATCGTGAGGCGGTGTTCATCGAGCGCCATCTGCAGCAACTGGCACAAGATTTTCCGGCGCTGCGCATGGTACTGGAGCATGTCACCACTGCGGATGCGGTGCAGTTTGTCGAAGCTGCTGGCGATAACATCGCTGCCACCATCACCGCGCATCATCTGCTGCTTAACCGCAACGCCATGTTCACGGGCGGACTGCGGCCGCACCACTACTGCCTGCCGCTGATCAAATGCGAGCGGCATCGGCAGGCGCTGTTGGCAGCAGCCACCAGCGGCAGTCCGAACTTCTTTCTCGGCACCGACAGCGCACCACATCCGCGCCAGGACAAGGAATCGGATTGCGGCTGTGCCGGGATTTACAGCGCCCATGCTGCGCTTGAACTGTATGCCGAAATCTTCGAGACCAATGCTGCATTGGACAAGCTTGAAGGCTTTGCCAGCTGGTACGGTGCCGATTTTTACCGCCTGCCCAGAAACAGCGACAGCATCAGCCTGCACCAGCAGCAGTGGACTATGCCGGCAGAATTATCAGCAGCCGATCAGGCGCTGGTACCATTGTGTGCCGGGCAGCCCATGCGTTGGCGTATGCAGACGGTGTGAAGCAATGCCGTGGGCCAGTTCAGCTCAGGCCATGCGGAGTGAGAGTATTGCAGTTCTGCTGTCACTACACGTACTGATAGCAACGTCAAAATTATCTCATCCAGGGCTACGTCGTTGCGCACTGAAGCCCGACTGGTAAACGGTAATTTTGCTATCATGCCAACAGTTTGTTGGGTAATTCTGCATTGCCACGCAGTGACTTCGACTTAGGGTCAGAGCTAAGACAAAGTCTGGAATTACCGCGATGACCAGCCACATGGATGTGCCACAACAGACCCCGGGTCTGAGTGAGTCAGCGAAACACCAACACCGTTGTGCGACAGTGTCAGTGTCTTCGAAGGCGATCCAGAAGCAGAGCTACAAGCATCTGTTTCAAGCGAATGAGTCATTTGTTTCAACAGCGTAGACTGCTAACATGATCAATTTGCTGATTTTGACCCCGACCTAGAGTACAGCCTTGAAACTGTTCTCAGAGTTGCGGCGCCGTAATGTTTTTCGTGTGGCTTCAGGCTATGCGGTGTTCAGCTGGCTGTTGATTGAAATTTCCGATACCATTTTTCCCTATCTGGCTTTGCCGCAGTGGACGGTAACGTTGGTCATTACGCTGTTGGCGCTGGGGTTTCCGCTGGTGCTGCTGCTGTCCTGGATCTTTGACCTGACGCCTGGCGGGCTGGTGCGCACTGATGAACTCGACAGTGCACAGGCACAGCAGGTCATTCGCGGACGTGAACTGGACTTCATAATCATCTCCGCGCTGCTGCTGTTGCTGGCTTATCTGCTGTGGGACAAGTTCAATTCCAACAGAAATCCGTTTTTGGCTGAGGGGGCTGCATCCAGTATTGCCATTTTACCGTTTAGCGATCTTAGTCAACAAGGTGATCAGGCCTATTTCGCCGATGGTCTGAGTGAAGAAATCCTGAATCTTCTGGCGCACATTGATGCCTTGCAGGTCACCGCCAGAACCTCCTCGTTTGCCATGCGCGACAAGGGCCTGACCATTCCCGAGATTGGTGCCATGCTGGGTGTTACCTATTTGCTGGAAGGCACAGTGCGCAAGGCTGGCGATCAACTACGGGTCACCACCAAGCTGATCAATGCGCAAAGCGGCTTTGATGTCTGGACGGAAAGCTTTGATCGAACCATGAGCGAGGTGTTCACCATACAAGACGAGATCGCCAGCAGCGTGGTTGCGGCACTGAAATTAACTTTGCTGGATCAGGTTCCAACCGCAAGAACCACCGACGCCGAAGCCTATCAATTGTTTTTGCAGGGCCGCAAGCTGGCTGCTGATCGCAATGCTGATTCACTGCGCAATGCCGAGTCTTTGCTGCAGCAGGCACTGACGATCGATCCACTCTATGTGCCGGCACTGGTGGAGCTCAGTGATGTCTATGTGAATCAGGCCAACGCCAGCCTGCTCAGCTTTGCCGATGCTTTTGCCAGCGCCAGGGGCTTGCTGGATCAGGCCATTAGCATCGATCCCACCTATGGTCCGGCTTACGCTCAGTTGGGGCGCATCAAGCTCTACTATGACTGGGATGTAGTCGGCGCTGATGTGATCATACAAAAGGCGCTGGATCTGGATTCCGGAGACGCCCGCATCATCAATAATGCAGCCACACTGGCCAGCAATCGGGGACGTCTGGAACAAGCCCTTGAGCTCTATCAACGGGCGATCAAACTGGATCCGATCAGGCACAATCTGTACGTGAATCTGGCTTTGACTCAGTACAAGATGGGTCAGCAGGACGCTGCGTTGGTCACCATTAACAAGGCACTGGAGCTGAGTCCACAAGCCTACGGGGTCAATTTCACGCATGCGCGTATTTTGTTAGCGCGCGGCCAGCCTGAGCTCGCCCTGCAGGCAGCCACGGCTGAAACGGCTGAATGGTGGCGGCTGCAGGGTCAGGCGCTGGCTCTGCACGACCTTGGCCAGAGCGAAGCAGAGGCGCTGGCATTGGCAGAGTTGATCGAAAAACATGCGGATAACTGGGCCTATCAGATTGCCGAAATCTGTGCCTATCATGGCGATGTTGAAATGGCGTTCAGCTGGCTGGAGCAGGCCTATCGCAACCGCGATGGTGGCCTGATTGAAATGCTTGCCGACCCGCTAATGAACAATCTGCATGATGATTCGCGCTGGGCTGAGTGGGTCGCCAGGATGGGCTTTGTCGAGCCCACCCAATAATGACCTGACCGCCCTCAGCCCGCCTTGTACACCGGTCGTGATGAGCTGTATCAGCTGACCGGTGTTGCCGAGCTGTTTGCCTGCAGCTATCGCTGCAGCATGGTCGCAGCTATAGCTGTGCCTGCTCTGGTTCCTGCTGGCGGCGGTAGCTAGCGCTGAACCAGCTGCTCCATTGTCCCGTTTCGGCATGCATCTGTTCCAGTATCTGCAGCACGCTGCCGTCTTTCTGCCGCTGCCAACTGCCCCGGAATGGTGCGGTTTTGCCAGTCTTGTGATAACTGATGGTGCCTTGCAGCCGCATCGTGCCGCGGTCGTCCAGCGCGCCCTGATAATCGATGAACACACCTTCGCTCTGCCATACCTGACGCCAGGCAGCTTGCAGCGGATCATAGAAATTCATGCTGGTGCCGGTAGTGCCGAGCACACCTTGCCACAGCTCCAGCAACAGGCAGCCACCGGCCAGTTTGCTGATGCTGTTGACACCGACCTTGTCGTTGTTGCTGGCATCGTACACGTCCCAGTTGCCGAGCCAGAAATCGAAATCCCGATACGGCGATTGCAGCGATGTACAGGCGGCCTGATCGGTGACACTGACCGCAGGCGCTGGGCTTGAAGCAGCGTCGCTGTTGGCGGCAGCTGCGCTGGTCGCGGTCTGTGCTGCCGGCGGTTCAGTGTGACCACAGGCCATCATGCCAATGGCCATCAGCAGCAAAAGAACATGCGTAGGACGTGGACTATGAATCATGCTGGTTACCGACTGGATATTCAGCTGCAGCATAGCATGAAGCATTGCCAGCGACTGAATGCTGCATTGGAGGACGCGAGGCGGCACGGTTATACTGGTACGACAGAAGTTTGGCAGAAGTTTTGGAGAAGTTAACCATGAACATTCTTGTTGCGATCGACCTGTCAGCGGCCAGCAGCAAGGTTGTTGCTGCGGCCAGCCGTGTGGCCGAAATGTCCGGCGCTGAAGTTTACCTGCTGCATGTGGCCGAGCCGGAAGTTGACTACATTGGCTACGAAGCCGGACCGGCAGTGCTGCGTCGACAGGAGGCACAGGATTACCAGCGTGAGCAGGAACAAGTCAACGGCTATGTAAAACAACTGACCGATGCCGGGTACAAGGCGCAGGCCATGGTGGTGGAAGGCGCGATGGCGAAAACCACCATCAGTGAAGCCAAACGCCTGGGCTCGGAATGGATCGTGGTCGGCAGTCACGGTCATGGTGCCGTCTATGACATGCTGGTCGGCAGCCACTCTGCCGCACTGATGCGCAAATCACCGGTGCCGGTACTGGTGGTACCGACCCGCGATTGAAAGCTTGCATAGTTAGCCTGGTTGTTCAGCCCTGGTCGGGCAATGCAGCCAGCACAAAAGGGCGTTGTGATGCGCTCTGTTCAGGTTCAATGATCAGTCTTTCGCCCTGTTCAAAACTGGCCAGAGCCTGCTCCAGGTCGTCGCTCTCCCAATCCAGTGCAGCCGCCTTGCGGATGGCTTTATGCTGGTGTTCGGCGGCAAGTGTAAAATTGCCGCTGGCAGCGGCAACAGCTGCGGAGGCCACATGCCAGTAGGGCTCACCCCGATACCAGCCGGAGATCGCCTGCAGCGCTGCGCGCGCCTGATCAAGGCTTTTCTGGTCGGGCGGCTGGCCTGCCGTGGCCGTAATCATGCTGTGGTGGATGACAGCTGGCGCATAGTCTTGGGCTGCAGCAAGGTTGACCAGATCAATGCGGCTGATGTCATCAAAAGCGAACGCTGCATGATTGTCCGGGCCATTGCGGGCAACGCTGTAGCTGATCGCCGGGTAGTCACCTAAGGCAGAGATGTTAATCCACAGGCCGCCGTGTTCGCGCTCAGATGCTTCTCGCCAGTCCTGCGACAGGTGCATGCCCACCATGTGCTGGGCTTCGGGAATGCCTGCCCAGGCAGCATCCAGCAACAACGCCCATGACCGTCTGTCGTCCATGTCACTGATATCCAGGTAAAGATGACTCACGGCAAGCAAGTATTGCGCATAGGCATCGCCTGCTTCTGCTCGTTTGCGGATGCCGTTGATATGCTTGATCAATTGTGGACTGGGCCGACTTTTCTGATTTCTGCGGATACGGTAATCTATGACCTGCCTGCTGACGACGGGTCTTGGGTCTTGTTCTGACAGGCCGGTCCATGCCACCTTGAAGTGGGTAATCGCATCCAGTGAAGCTGCATCAAACAGTTCGCCGGGAACGCTGTAGAGCACGCTAGGCAAGCGCACTGAGCCATCCGGAAACACCCAGAACTCGGTCATGTTGTAGCCGCCAAGACGCTTCGCCAAGGCGCTGGATGGATAAATTGGCGGTCTGGTTTTAATCAGCTCAAATTCCTGCTGCTGGTCAGCTTCAGGCCCTTCCCTCAGTAGTTTGTCGGTTTGTGCATCGACGCCGAAGTTTTGTTGCAATGATGCCAGCGCCAAACGTGCTGAATGTCTTGACGTATCGTCTGGCAGTGCTTGCAGGACCGTTGCTGCGGTGTCTGCAAAGGATTCCTGCTGTACTGCGGCCAGCCCGATCCAGGCATAGGCCTGCAGCGGGTCCTGATCCACCGACTGTCCCTTCAGATACATCACGCCGAAATTGTACTGTGCCGTGCTGAAACCCATTTCAGCCAGCAGTTTGAACTGCTCGGCAGCGCTTTCGAAGTTGTTTTCCTGATAATTGTCCAGTGCTTCCTGCAGTGCCGGGTTGGCATTGGCGACAGCAATGAAGAGCAATGTGATAGTAATGATAAGGCTGGCTGTCAGCCATCTACGTATTGATTTCGAGAAATTGTCGCTACCTTCAGATTCTTGCATTTTCATGGCTCAATACTCAGTCAGTCGATGAGATGCGCATCGGGGTATCCTGTTGTGCTGTTATTGTTGCTTTTAATTGATCACCCTTACTTCTTTGGACAAATGAGAGACCAATCTCTCTCAGTGATCCCAGGGTCAGTATAACAAGTTGATCATGCCAATCATCACGGCGATATACACCGTACTGAGCCCGATGCCGACACGGATGAAGTCGGCCACGCGGTAGTTGCCCGGCCCCATCACCAGCGCGTTGACCTGATGCGTGGGCAACAAGAAGGCGTTCGAGCAACCCAGTACCACGATAAGTATCATCGGGATTGGATCGGCATTTACGCTGATGGCAATGTTGATGGCCAGCGGCACCAGCAACACGGTAGCACCGACGTTGGACATGGTCAGGGTGAACAGCGTGGCCAGCAACGCCAGCACGATCTGCACCACCAGTAACGGCACATCACCAATGATAACGAGCAGGCCTTCGGCCAGCCAAGCGGCGGTGGCGGTCGATTCCATGGCACTGCCCAGCGGAATCAGCGCGGCAAGCAGAAACACAGTTTTCCAGCTCACCGCGGCATACGCCTCGTCCATGCTCAACACGCCACTGAGCACCATGCCCATAGCGCCGATCAGCAGAGCCAACGACAGGCGCATGTCCGTGAGGGTGATGAGCAGCAATGAGAGCAGAAAAAACACCAGCGCGTAGGCCAGTTTTTGCGGTCTGGCCTCGTCTTTGGGCAGGTCGGAGGCAACCAGAAAATCACGGTCCTGACTCAGCTTGGTCAGGTTCTTCCAGCTGGAATGGCTGACCAGACAGTCGCCAACCTCCAGCACCTGGTTGCGCAACTCCTCATTGATGATCTCGCCGCGCCGATTGATGGCCAGTACGTTGATACCAATCCGCGTGCGCATGCGTGATTCACCGATGCTTTTGCCGACCAGGCTGGAGCCGGGGGGAATCACCACCTCGGTGATGCCGGCCAGCGCCGGGTTGAACAAGTGCCCGAAGGTGCGCAGTCGTGGCTGCAAGCGGCATTGTTGCTGGTCGGCAAAAGCCTGCACCTGTTGCTTGGTGCCCATCACCCCAAGCATGGTACCCACCCAGATCATGTCCCCGGACGGTGGTGCCAGACGCGGTGCATCGGTATTGCGAATGGCCAGAATCAACGGCGCACCGTCGATTTTCTCGGCCTCTCCGACCTGCATTCCAACCATCGGTGAATCCATCGTCACCAGCAGTTCATGCACATCGCCACGCAAGCCGTAAACGTCGGCAAAATAGGATTGTGGGCGTGTGCGGCTTTTGCTCTCGATTTTTTCGGCCGGCAGTAAAAAACGCCCGAACAGCAAAAAATAACCGATACCGGCCACCACCAGGACAATGCCGATCGGGGTCACATCAAACAGGGAAAAATGCGGTATGGTGCTGATGCCCAGTGGCAGTGAGCGATTGGCATTACTGATCAGGTCGTTCATCAGAATCAGCGGCGAGGAGCCGACCAGGGTCAAGGTGCCGCCAATGATGGCCAGCGAACCCATTGGCATCATCAGACGCGACACCGAGATACCGGTGCGCGACGAGATCTTGCTGACCAGCGGCAAAAACAGCGCGGCTGCGCCGATGTTCTGCATGAAGCCGGAAATGACCGCGACACTGCCGCAGATCATCGCCAGAATGCGGTTCTCGGTAGCGCCGCCCAATTTCACGATTCGGTTGGCCAGCATGTTGACGACGCCGGTTCGATCCAGCCCGGCGCCGACGATCATCACGGCGATGATGGCGATCACCGCGTTGGAAGCAAAACCGTTGAAGATGGTTTCGGCTGGAACCAGACCAAGCACACCCAGCAGCACCAGAATGATCAGTGCCGCAACATCCACGCGCACCACTTCGGAAATGAACATGTACGCGGCCAGCACCAGCAATCCCAGCACCAGCATCATGTCCGTGGTCAGGCTGATGGTGCTTTGCATGATGGTTCAGCCGCCGGTTTGCAGGCGCTGAAAGTGCAGATCAAACACCCGGTGTCCGAGGCGCTGGCCGCGTCGTTCGAAGCGGGTCAGGGGCCTGCATAGCGGTCGCTCGCTGTACTGACCGGGTCCGGCAAGGTTGGTAAAGCCGCTCTGGTTGGACATCACGGCAAGCATCTTCTCGGCATAGTCGCGCCAATCGGTGGCCAGCATCAGCGCGCCACCGGGGCGGATGATGCGCGCCAGCTCAGCAACAAAAATGGGTTGGATGAGGCGGCGTTTGTGATGTCGTTTCTTGGGCCAGGGATCAGGGAAAAAGATCTGCACCGTGCTGATGCAGGCACTAGCCAGTGTGGCTCGGGTCCAGAATGTTGCATCGGTAATAGCAACACGAACATTGGCAAGTTGGAAACGCTCTAGCTGTTGCAACAAGTGGCCAACGCCGGGACGATGCACTTCCAGGCCGATGTGGTTTTGTTGCGGGTTGGCAAGCGCCTGAGCGAGCAGTGATTCGCCATTGCCGAAACCGATTTCCAGCAGCAGCGGAAGATCATTCTGAAAAACGTCAGTCAGTTGCAGTGCGGCCTCGGATTGCAGCGGCAGGCCGTACTTTGGCAACAGCTCGGTCAGAGCGTTTTGTTGCGCAGTGGTCAGCCGACCTTCGCGGCGCACAAAGCTGCGCACCTGTCGTGCTGGATAAAGCTGGTTTTCTTGATCTTGCATGTGACAACATTGTAGTGCAGAACTTCGGCCTTGATCGGTCAATCTTGGCGTGTAGCGCAAACGCTCAGTCGATCAGCCCGGCGCTGGGCGATGAGGCGCTGGCAAAGCGTTGTCGTGGAATGCGACCAGCCTGGCTGGCCAGTCGGCCGGCCTGAATCGCCAGACGCATGGCATGGGCCATTTTCACCGGCTCTCTGGCGCTGGCAATGGCGGTGTTCATGAGCACGCCGTCGCAGCCCAGTTCCATGGCGATGGCTGCATCCGATGCAGTACCGACACCGGCATCGACCAGAATGGGCACCGTGGCCTCCTCGACGATGGTCATGATGTTATAGCGATTTTGAATGCCCAGTCCGGAACCGATCGGTGCCGCCAGCGGCATCACCGCAACGCAGCCCATCTGCGCCAGCAGCCTGGCCATGAGCGGGTCATCGTTGCAGTAAACCATCACTTCGAAGCTGTCGGCGATGAGCATTTCCGCTGCCTTGAGCGTGGCTGGCATGTCCGGAAACAAGGTTTTCTGATCACCCAGCACTTCCAGTTTCACCAATTGCTGGCCGTTCAGCAATTCGCGCGCCAGCTTGCAGGTGCGCACGGCATCCTCAGCAGTGAAGCAACCAGCGGTGTTCGGCAGAATGGTGAACTCATGCGCTGGCAAAACGTCCAGCAGATTGGGCTCGTTGCTGGTTTGGCCGATATTACTGCGACGAATGGCGACAGTGACGATCTGCGCACCGGCGGCCAGCGTTGCGGCGCGGGTTTCAGCCAGGTCGCGGTATTTGCCGGTACCGGTCAGCAAGCGGGAATGATAGCTGCGCCCGGCGATGATCAGTGGGTCAGTGCAGTCGCCGTTGCTGGCAGTGGCTGCGCCGTTGTTTGGATTTGATGACATGGTAATAACCTTGCAGAAAAATGAAAGTCGTTGCCAGCGCAATTGCGCCGGAATGCACTAGTGGTCATGCAACCTGATTAACGACAGGTTCAGCGTTCCTGTGGCCCTGAACGTTGACCTACCAACTGCATCCGTCATTAGCAGATTGCAGGATCACTAGCCGCCACCGATGGCGTGCACTATTTCCACGCGATCATCCTGCTGCAGCCGATGCTGCTGATGCAGGCTGCGCGGTATGATTTCGCGATTGACTTCAACCGCCACCGGTTTATCGGCCATCCCGGCCAATCGCAGCAAATCGCTGATGTTGGCACCGGCTTTGATGTTGCGGCTCTCACCATTCAATTTCAGGGTCATGTCAGGCATAGGTCTTCAGCACTCCTTGAGGTCAGTGATTTCAGGTGCCAGCATGGTCAGCATGACCGCCATGCGCACGTACACACCCAGACTGACCTGATCCAGGATCAGGGCCTGGGAACCGTCGGCCAGCTCTGACTCGATTTCCACGCCCCGGTTGAGCGGCCCGGGGTGCATGATGCGTGCATCCGGTCCAGCCAACAGCAGGCGTTTGCGGGTCAGGCCCCAGCGTTTCAGATAAGTCTGTTGATCGGGAATTTCCAGCGCATCCATGCGCTCCATTTGTATGCGCAGCATCATTACCACATCGGCGCCCGGCAAGGCCTCGTCGAGGTGTTCGAAGCTGCGCACCGAGCTACCCTGAGGCTGCGGTTGCAGATCCATACCCGGTGGCGCGACCAGGCGTATTTCTGCTGCACCCAGCAGGTTTAACAGCGCGATGTTTGAGCGCGCTACGCGCGAATGGCGCAGGTCGCCGGCAATCACCACCACCAGTCCGTCAATTCGACCGAAATGATCCAGCATGGTGTAGGCGTCGGCCAAGGCCTGGGTCGGATGTGCATGCACACCGTCACCGGCGTTGATGATGTGCACGCCCGCAGGTGCGACTGCCGCCAGTTGTTGAGCCGATCCGACCTGAGGATGGCGGATATTGAACAGCCGGTAACCCATCGCCGCCAGCGTGTGAAAGGTATCGATCAGTGATTCGCCCTTGCTGGATGAGCTTTGTTCGGATTGCAGGTTGCTGATCTGCAAGCCAAGCCTGTGCGCGGCGTATTCAAACCCCAGCTGGGTGCGCGTGGAGTGCTCGTAAAACAGGTTTATGGCATGCACTTTGCTCAGCTTGGCTTGCTGTTGTGGGCTGAATTCGGGGTTGCTGCGCAGCAGGTCGGCGCAGCTGAACAGCCGCCGCAGTATGGCCACGTCCAGCGAGGCGATGTCAATCAGATGGGTGAGGCTAGTATCGTGACGCATAGCTTTAGAAACACCCAGCGAGTCGTTGAGCGGTCAGATGCAAGGCACGCTGGCGCCGGAATGGTAGGCCCCATTTCAAGCCAGCGCAACACCGCAGATGGCCGCTCAGCGGCTCGCCCGAAGGGAGCCCCCCGGATGCACCGGTACTGCGTTGCTGCGCTTGACAAGGGATGGGCCATGGTCGGCGCGCTGCGCCTTGTATTGGCACATCCGGGGGGCTCTGGATATATCGAAAGTTATGGGTCACGGTACTATTGGTCATGATGATGGTGTTTCCGGGCTGCTGTTGCTGTCATTCTACTGGTCGGCCAGCCACGATTCCAGAATAACCGCTGCCGCCATGGCATCCATTTGTTGCGCTTTGCTGGCGCGCACACGTTGCTGACTGCGGGCTTCGGCAAACAGTTGCTCGGCAGCTTGTGAACTCAGTCGCTCGTCGTGCAGGTGCACATCGAGCTGGTAGCGAGCGGACAATTGCGCTGCGAATGCGCGCGCTGCTTTGCTGCTGTTCGACTCCGCACCATCGTTGTGCAGCGGCAGACCGACGATCAATGATGTCGGCTGCCATTCCTGTATCAGCTGGTCGATGCCGTTCCAGTCCGGGCCATTGCCCGTGGCTCGAACGGTGGTCAATGGCCTGGCCGTGCCGGTCAGGGATTGACCGACGGCCACGCCGATGCGCGCAGCACCATGATCAAACCCCAACCAGATGCATGACCGGGTCATCGCACCGCGTTTGCCAGCGCGCAAGGTCGGCTTGTCGCAAGGGCTGATTCAGGCATGTCCGGCAGTCCAGCTGATCTGATCCGGATGATGCACGCCGATACTGTCCAGCGCCTTGCGCCAGCGCTCGCCGGGAGGCGAATTGAAGATCAGCTCGCTGTCCAGCTGGGCATTGAGCCAGGCATTTTCCAGCAGCTCGGCTTCCAGTTGTCCGGCACCCCAGCCAGAATAGCCCAGCGCGATCAGAAACTGATCCGGGCCGCGGCCATGGGCAATGTCAACGAGAATGTCCCGGGAGGTGCTGAGCAACAGGTCAGCATGCAGTTGCAGGCTTGATTCCCAGGTATGCGGTTGGCCTTGCAAGCGCCCGTTGTGTAGCACAAAACCACGCTCAGGTTGCACCGGGCCGCCGGTCAGTACCGGCATGTTGACGATGATGTCATCGTCGCATTGCAAGTCCAGTTGCGCCAGGACTTCACCCACACGCATGCTGGATGACTGATGGATGTTGATGCCCAGCGCGCCTTCATCATTGTGCTGGCACAGCAAGGTCACACCGTGTCTGAAATTCGGATCAGACATGCTCGGCATGGCGATCAACAGGCGTTGTTCCAGATACTCAGGTTTCATAATCAATTCAGTCGTTGAGTTCACCAGGTATATGATGCAGAAGTCGGTCTAACTCAAGCCGCAAGGCGTTGGTGATCAGTGTACTGCATCGCGCTTGGCCAGGTATTGGTTGCCCGCACAGCAGCTGGCTATCCACTGCTGTACCCGGGGCAGCACAGGCGGCTTTCGTGCTTGCCGATGACGCCGTCGGTCTGCACTCAGACCGACGCAGTACAAACCAGAGCCGAGCCAATGCAGCATTGCCGCACCGGGGCTACTTCCAGCAGGTCTGCTACCGCCTTTGACTCAAGCTGCTGCCAGCGCGGTTTCGATATCACTCCAGAGATCTTCCACATCTTCGATACCCACCGACAGCCGGATCAGGCTGTCACTGATTCCAAGCTGGTCACGCCGTTGTTTCGGCACCGAGGCATGGGTCATGATGGCCGGATGGTTGACCAGACTTTCCACGCCACCGAGGCTTTCTGCCAGTGCAAACAACTGGAAATTTTCCAGCACGCGGCGGGTCGCATCGAGGTCGCCGGCGACGATAAAACTGACCATGCCGCCACCGTTTCCGCGCATCTGCGACTTGCACAGTGCGTGCTGAGGGTGGTTGCTGAGGCCGGGGTAGATGACCTGGCTGACTTTATCGTGGCCTTGCAGACGTTCGGCGATGATGGCGGCATTGCGGTTGTGGGCCTGCATGCGCAAGGCCAGTGTCTTGACGCCGCGCAGTGCCAGAAAGCTGTCAAACGGACCGAGTACACCGCCAATCGAGTTTTGCAGATAGGCCAGCCGCTCGCCCAGTTCCTGATCGCGACTGACCAGCATGCCGCCGACCATGTCGGAATGACCGTTCAGGTATTTGGTCACCGAGTGCAGCACGATGTCTGCCCCCAGGTCCAGTGGTTGCTGCACCATGGGCGAGGAAAAGGTGTTGTCCACCACCACCAGTGCGCCGTGTGCATGGGCGAATTTCGCCAGCGGTGCGATCTCCACCAGGGTCAACATCGGGTTGGTCGGGGTTTCGATCCACAACATGCGGGTGTTGTCGCGCCAGGCTTTTTCCAGTTCGCCAGCCTGGTGTAGCGCAACGAAATCAAAATCCAGATTGCTGCTGCGGCGACGCACATTCTCAAACAGCCGATAGGTTCCGCCATACAGGTCATCCATGGCGATCACGTGGCTACCGCTGTCCAGCAATTCCAGCGCCGTACCCGCCGCAGCCATGCCCGAGGCAAAGGCAAAACCGCGCGTACCGTTTTCCAGATCGGCGACACAGCGCTCGAAGGCGAACCGGGTCGGGTTGTGCGAGCGCGTATACTCGAAGCCCTGGTGTTCACCGGGGCTTTTCTGGACGTAGGTACTGGTCGCATAGATCGGCGGCATGATGGCGCCGGTGCTGGGGTCGGGGCTCTGACCGGCGTGGATCACGCGGGTGGCGAGTTTGTTCGATTTTGATTGGCTCATGAAAAATCCTGTTCCAGAGTAAGGCAGATTGTGAGAGGTTGCGCCTAAATCACTGTGCCTGCATCCAGGCAACGCGTGCTATGTGATAATGGGGTCAGCCCGAAAGATTACCATAGCGCATGTCATTGACACTGGATTACACCCGACAGTTGCTGTCGCGACCATCACAGACACCGGATGATGTCGGCTGTCAGCCACTGATTGCCGGCTGGCTGCGCGATGCTGGTTTCAACTGCCATGACTACAGCTCGGCTGAGGTCACCAACAGTCTCTACACGCACGCCGCCAGTGGTGCGCATCCGCAGCGCCCGCACCTGCTGTTACTGGGGCATACCGATGTGGTACCAGCCGGGCCGCGCGCGCAATGGCACAGTAATCCGTTCGCCGCTGATCTTCGCGAGGGTCTGCTGTATGGTCGCGGTGCAGCCGACATGAAAGGTGCGGTGGCGGCGATGGTCAGTGCCATGCGGGTGTTTGTCGAGCATTACCCCGAGCATGCCGGTCGCTTGTCACTGCTGTTGACCAGCGACGAAGAAGGTCCCGCGCGTGATGGTGTGCGCGTGGTGGTGCCGGCGCTGCAGCGCAATCAACTGTTGCCGGATTATTGTCTGGTCGGCGAGCCTTCCAGCCTGCAGCGCCTGGGCGACAACATACGCATCGGCAGACGCGGTTCCATCCACGCCCGATTGCGCTTTATCGGCATCCAGGGACATACCGCTTATGCCGATCCGGCTGACAATCCGGTGCATCGGGCCATGGCAGCGCTGCTGGCAATCACCAGTCATCGCTTTGCCGATGGCGATGCCCATTTTCCCGCGACCACATTGCACGTCTCCAATCTGCATGCCGGTACCGGTGCCAACAATGTGACCCCCGGCGAGTTGGAAGTGCGCTTGAACATCCGCAACAACCCGGCCAGCCCCGCAGCGCAGATCAAGGCCCAGTTGGAACACCTGCTGGCGGCGCATGACTGCGGTGACTACAGACTGGACTGGGAGGTCAGTGGTGCGCCGTTTGTCACTGCTGCGGGCGAGCTGTTGCAGGCTGTGGATGCGACCTTGGAATCGGTATTGGGCAGTAAACCGGTACACGACACCGGTGGCGGCACCTCCGACGGTCGTTTTTTTGCCGCAGTCGGTTGCCAGGTGGTGGAGCTGGGAGTGGTCAATGCCAGCATTCACCGTATCAATGAGCATGTCCGAGCTGCCGATCTGGATGTGCTGCACACGCTGTATTACGACATCATGCGGCGATTGTTGGGCGTCACGGGTTAACTGCGTAGGCCGGGTAAGTGCCGGATGCGCTGCGTTTATCCGGCCTACAATCGAGTGTGTCTTGGCAACAAGCAGGATGGCAGGCTGGGGCTTAGTGCTAGCTATGCTTCAACCGGCACGCCATGAAGAATTTTTAACGAACACCAAGCTGGCCTGCGGTTATAATTGCTGCACCAGCAAATGATTGATAATAATAGATAACAAAGGAAACCCCCATGTTGAATGCAATCCCCAAACATTGCGTCAGGTCGGCTGGCCGCTTCTGGTTTGTCCTGATGCTGGCGTTTTTTGCGCTGCTGAGCGTGCCAGTGGTGGCCGGTTCGCTGGTCGAACGCAGCGCGGTCAGCAACCCAAACGAGATCTGGTCGGCCTGGGGCGGGCAGGCGCAATTCAAATTTGCGCCGATGGTGCTGCGGGATCTGCAGCTTGAGATCAGCACACCGGATCAGGTCATCAAAGGCGCACTGAGCTACACCGCTGAGCCGGTGCAATCGCGTATCGCCAATCTGGGCAGCCTGACATTTCACGCACCGTTTGGGCACTTCGAAGGCTTTGTCGATGGCCGCCTGACCATCAACCAGCCCATGACCATGCGTCTGCAAGGCGGTCGTGAAGTGAGTTGGCAGACCATGGTCATCAGTGCGCGTGAGACCGAGGATTTTCCCGGCCTGCAGCTCCACGATGGCAACGGCAACCTGCTGTTTACAACAGCCAATATTCATGTTTATGTTGATCAAATTGCCAATCAGCTGACCATGGAGCGTATGGACGTCAGCATTGCCGCTGAACTGGCCCGGCGTTTGGGACAACCTGCATTTGCAGGACAGTACATTGGCGAGATGGTACTGGGCTCGCAGCTTAATATTCCTGGCGGCGCGCTGACCGAGGTGCGTGGCGGGACCTGTGCTGATCGACCCAAATGGCCCACCGAGGGTTTTGTCGCCGATGTGGGTTTGACCAACATGAACAGCATTCAGGATGTAGGAACCTTGAGCACAGCACAGGGCGATTTCGAACTGGTAGCACCCAGCAGCAGCCTGATCAATCTGCAGGGGCTGGATGGTGCCGATGTGACCTGGTTCGAGAAATTTACCGGCACTTTCCCGCCCTATAACACTGACCAGCATCCGTATCTGATCTGGAACATGTACCGTGTTGACAGCAGCGGCAGGATGGAGCAGATCGGTCGCTCCGGCATCAAACACGCTTTTTTCACGGTCAATCAAAACTGCACGGTCAACTGCGGTGATGGCGGCATACCAGGAGCAGGTGGTCATATTCTCTGGCCAGGTTGTCGCGACACATACCCTGTTGGCAACAATGACAATCCGGGTGATATTGGCCCGCGTGATGAAGTTAATCCACTCACCGGCGTGTTTGTCAGTACCGGCTCATTTTTTGATCAAATTCCTCCGGGTGGAAATGGCGTGCAGGACAACTCATCCACTGCACCGGGTGAAAACCGCATGCAAGTTCTGACTGACGACTTGCAGATCGCCGATGCCGATTATTTCTTCGAGTCCTGGTATGTGATCCGCGATGACAGCAACATCTTCAATTCGATGGGCTTCAATCAAATCACGCCGGTCAATAATCCTGGCGGCAGCGACAGCTGGAGCTACAGTCAGGGGGCATTCAATGTTGGTGCGGTCATCGACCAGTGGGTCGCTCCGGCCACCGACCCCGCCTCTGGCAGCCAGAATGTCGCGTTTTTCAGTCCCTCGGTCGGGCACTTCAAGCTGGCCGTACGCACCACCGATCTGGGCGGTGGATTGTTCCAATACGACTACATGCTGATGAACTTTGATGTCAATGCCGGCATTGCGGCGCTGACCTTTGATGGCGTTAGTGGTGTTGAGCCTGGTTCGATCAATTTCCACGATGTGGATCAGGATACCGGCAACGACTGGAGTGTCAGCACAGGCCCGCTGCGTTTTGCAGCAGCACCTGGCGAGCAGATGCCCTGGGGTAACGGCTACACGTTCAGCTTTGTTGCCGGACCACCGGTGCTGGGTACAGTAACCGTCAGCATTGGTGACAGTGGTGGCATTCCCAGCAATCGCCGCATCGAGATCCTGACCGCCACACTGCCGGAAGTGTTGTTGGTCGACGGCTTCGAATCGCCCGCTCCCTGAGCGTAAAGTTAATAAGCTAGCGGTCCTTCGCTTGATAATGTCGAGTTCTGCGTTCCTGTGGCCCTGAACGCTGACCGACCAACTGCATCCGTCATGATCAAGTACTAGACAAGCCCTCGCCGGTATCCGGTGAGGGTTTTTTTTTGCAAATCGATACCGGCCAGCAAAATAATTGTGAATGCTATTGACAATGATTCGCATTAAGCTAAAATAAACGCATGTACGTTTGTATCTGCAATGCTGTGACCGAATCCCAGATCCACGCGCTGGTCGAAGGCGGCGTGCGCACGCTGGAAGGCGTGCAACAAATCACCGGTTGCGCCGGTACTTGCGGCAATTGCAGCGAGCTGGCAGAGCAGGTCATTGCTAATGCCCAGCGTCGCAAAGAGTTGCAGTTCGGCCTCCCGGTTTTGCATCGGCGCGCAGATCAAACAGCCACTTCGTTCGATTTCTCTGCCTGAAACAGTCAATGGATGACATCGCGCTGTTGTGCCTGCAGGCGCGCTATCCTGTAACAATCCGAAGCTTACCCCGACGCTATTGTAAAGCGGCAATCTTCTGCCGGAACTTCGTTTAATACCTAGCAGCCTAGCCGCTGTGGCAATCCAGTCATTTGCCGGATGCGCTTTGCGATTAGTCGGGAGTCACTACGCGACTGTGCTATTGACTGGGTCGATTGGCGGGGTCGCCGGGCGACGATTATTTTGACTGGATACCGGCCTGCGCCGGTATGACGATAAAGGGTGTCGCCTCGCGACGCTGCATGGCGTGTATAGCGACACGCAACGCGGCCTGCGCACTGCGTTTGCTAGGTAGGAGCGTGCTTGCACGCGAACGATTTCGAAGCCTGAAACCTGCTCATGTTCGCCTGCAGGCAGGCTCCTACAGCACCATTTGTCATCCCGAACAGCTTTTAGCAGCAACGCTTTTATGCCCGAATTGGTTTGCCTGCAAGCACAGTTCATTGTGGAAAGGCAACGCCAACACAGCAAAGCACTATTCGTAGGAGCCAGCCCTGCTGGCGATGGTTTACTGAAAAGACCGCGGCAACCCAGAGAAAAAGCAATCTGCGGCTGCCGTTGTACCAGGCATGTCGATCGGATAACGCAGGTTGCGATGGTAGGGTTTTCTGGTGTGCCGCGCACAACGCCGCAGACACTGCTCAGTAAAGCATCACAGCATTCGACCTCGCGGTCTGCGCGAAACGATTTGCATTTCAACATGTGTTTTTTGAACGCGCTATCATGGCTATCTGATTCAGACAGGAGCAGCACAACCATGCAAGGCGATAAGCAAGTCATAGCGCAGCTGAACAAGGCATTGCGCGCTGAACTGACCGCAATCAATCAATATTTTCTGCATTCACGTATCCTCAAGGACTGGGGTCTCAATCGCCTGGCCGACAAGGAATACGAAGAGTCAATCGAGGAAATGAAGCACGCCGATGAGCTGATCCAGCGCATTCTGTTCCTGGAAGGCTTGCCGAACTTGCAGGACCTGGGTCAATTACGCATCGGTGAATCACCGCAAGAGGCCCTGCAATGTGATCTGGCGCTGGAGCTGGATGCCGTCCCGATGTACCAGCAAGCAATTGCGTTGTGTGAGCAGCACAACGACTATACCAGCCGCGATTTGTTGCAAAGCATTCTCGATGATGAAGAAGAGCACGTCGACTGGCTGGAGACCCAGCTGGGCCTGATCGACCGCATCGGCATCGAGAACTATTTGCAGGGCCAGATGCACGACTGATTACTGCTTGTAGGCAGTCAAAGTGTAATTATTAAACTGGCAACGAATTACCTATGGTATTCGTTGCACGCCGTTTGCGGCGCATGTCCGCAAACGGCTTCGCTACGCGGCCCCGGACCTTCGGCCCGGGTGTTAACCCGGCAATCCGTTTGCTTGCCGGGTTAATAGTACAAATTTAGTCTTGATTATTGCTGCCAATGGCAGCAAAATACAGCCATGTTCAATCATACCAGCCAACCGGTAAAATTCGAGCGCGACTGCGATGTGGTGATGATTCCCTCGGGAGATGCGGTGAGCATACCCGCCGGCACCGTTGGCTACATCACCCAGGCACTGGGGGGCAGCTACACCGTGTTCATTGAGGGCAATCTGTTTCGTATCGCCGGCGCCGATGGCGATGCCATTGGTCGAGACATCGTGCCGCCGCCATCGCTGCCGGACAATGCCTCACGCGATGATGTGGAGAAACTGGTCTGGCATCAGTTGAGTAACGTTTACGACCCGGAAATTCCGATTGATATCGTTGAGTTGGGGCTGGTCTACAAATGTGAACTGCAAGCCCTGAATGACGGCAATTATAATATCGAAATCGAAATGACGCTGACTGCGCCAGGCTGCGGCATGGGTGATATTCTGGTAGACGATGTGCGCAGCAAACTGGTCATCATACCGACCATCGCCAGCGCCAATATCGAGCTGGTGTTTGATCCGCCCTGGAACATGCAGATGATGTCAGAGGCGGCCCGTCTGGAAACCGGCATGCTGTAGACCGAATGAGTCATTGTGCTTGCGCAGACTGTGGCATCATGACGACTGGCGTTGCCGACGCAATTCTGCAGCAACTCGACCCAAGGAACCAACCATGCTCTGGATCAAATCCTTCCACCTGATTTTCATCATCTCCTGGATGGCAGCGCTGCTGTATCTGCCGCGTTTGTTCGTCAACTGGGCCGAGGTCGACGATGACAGCACCCGCCAGCGACTGGCGCTGATGATGCGTCGTCTGCTCAAACTCGGTCATGTAGCCATGGGTGGCAGTCTGCTGTTTGGCCTGTGGTTGCTGGGCTGGTGGGTGGGTCACAGTGACGACTACATGAGCCAAGGCTGGCTGCATGCCAAGCTGGCGCTGGTGCTGATGCTGATCGCCTACCAGATCAGCATCAGCCGCATAAGCAAGCGCTTGATCGCCGGTGACCCACCGCGCAGCTCAAAATGGTATCGCTGGTTCAACGAAATTCCGGCCGTGGCGATGCTGGCCATAGTGATATTGGTGGTGGTGAAACCGTTTTAGGCTTCGCTGTTCTGTGGAGGGGAAGCGTGGCTCTGAAGCGCTGTATCCACAGATTGCGCAGCTATCTTAGCCGCCGGTATTGAGTAAAACGAAGCCCGTCATACCGGCGCAGGCCGGTATCCAGACAATTCAATGCATGCGTCGCTGACGCTACCCCCACGCCCTTTCTTGTTCCCATCGCAGCTGGAATGTCCGCAATGGTCATAAGGATTCGCTACGCGAGGTGAAAAAGACTGGATACCGGCCTGCGCCGGTATGACGAGCGTTGATCAGGCAGCTGAAGCCCGTCGTCATCTGTGCATTCTGTGGGTATCGTGCTTAAAAAGATTCGCTACGCGAGGTGAAAAAGACTGGATACCGGCCTGCGCCGGTATGACGAGCGTTGATCAGGCAGCTGAAGCCCGCCGCCATCTGTGCAATCTGCGGGTATTGTGCTTTAAAAGGATTCGCTACGCGAGGTGAAAAAGACTGGATACCGGCCTGTGCCGGTATGACGAGCGGTGATCAGGCTCCTAGCCCCGGCCATGGCTGGTTGGGGTCACCGATGACAAGAAAGTGTGGGTTCAGTAACGACGCCTTGCGATTGTATTGCAGTGCTTTGCCATTGCTTGTGATCACCTGGCCGCCGGCCGCTTCGACCACGGCCTGGGCGGCAGCGGTGTCCCATTCCGAGGTCAGACCGAGTCGGGGGTAGAGATCGGCACTGCCTTCGGCCACGCGACAGAACTTCAAGGAGCTGCCAACGGCAAGCTGCTCATGTCTGGGCAGTCGCTGCAGATAGTCCTGCAATTCGGTGCTGATGTGCGAGCGGCTGGCGATCACCACGGGTGGTTGCGCGGCGGGCTGCCGGGTGTGGATGCTAACGGCCTGTTCCGGGTCGATGGCATCGTCAAGGCTGGTCAGTAGCAAGCGTTTGGCGCCGTCGGCTACAGTGGCATACCAACAGGTCGCCAACACCGGTGCCAACACCACACCGAGTACGGGTTGGTGCTGGTCAATCAGCGCGATATTGACGGTAAACTCGCCGTTGCGTTTGACAAATTCCTTGGTGCCGTCCAGCGGATCGATCAGCCAGTAGCGCTGCCAGCTCTGACGGATGTTCCAGTCAATGCTGGCAGACTCTTCCGACAGTATCGGGATATCCGGTGTCAACGCCTGCAGTCGCTCGACGATGCATCGGTGACTGGCCAGATCGGCCTGGGTCAAGGGGCTGTCATCGTGCTTGTGGGTGACGTCAAAATCGGTTTGATAAACCTGCATGATGGCCAGGCTCGCATCGCGGGCAATGTTCAGGCAGTGCTGCACCAGTGTTCTGTCATTCATCAGCTGCTATCTCTTTTTGCAAGTAGTCGCGCACCAGATACAGGGCGGCCAGACTACGGCCCTCGCTGCAATCTTCGCGCATGGCCAGACTGAGCAGGTCGTCCATGCTCCACGGCAGTACCTCGATTGGTTCCGGCTCGTCACCCGGCAGCGGGCTGGGGTACAGATCGCGAGCCAGTACCACATGGGTGCGATGCACCATGTAGCCCGGCGCCAGCGTCAGGCTGGTGATTTCACGCAGTTGTCGGGCGGCAAACCCGGTTTCCTCACGCAGTTCGCGGCTGGCACCGGCAAGAATGGATTCACCCGCCTCAAGTCTGCCTTTGGGCAGGCCCAACTCGTAACTGTGCGTGCCGCAGGCGTATTCGCGGATCAACAGCACCTTGCCGTCGTCACGCAACGCCACAATCAGCACCGCGCCGACGGCACCACCGAGCACGCGCTCATAGACGCGCTGGACACCGTTGCTGAAGGTCAAAGCCAGCTTTTCTATGCGAAACAGCTTGCTGTCACTGATTTCCCGGTGGTTGATTTCAGGCAGTTCAGGCTTGGTCATGTAAGCGTTGTAGTAATGTTGTGTGCAGTTGTGATGTGGCTGCCGCCAGCACCGAAGTGCTGTCTGGCTGCAACGGCCGGCCGTGCATGTCGGTCATGATGCCGCCCGCGGCTGCGACGATGATCTGCAGGGCGGCGACGTCTAAAATGTTGACGTCAGATTCCAGCACCGCGTCCAATTGTCCGGCCGCCAGGCGGTGATAATGATAGTAATCTCCATAGCCGCGTACACGGTTGCATTCGGCGATGATAGCAGCCAGATTCTGCCAGCACACTGCATCGCGTGCCAGGGTACTGACATTGCCCAGCGACAATCTGCAGGCAGAGATGGAATCGGTCTTGCTGACCGAAATACGCGCGCCGCCGAGCATGCTCGGTTGCACTTTGCTGGCACAGGCGAGTTCGTCCAGTGCCGGAGCCGAGGATACGCCCAGCACGATCTGCTTATCGACCATCAAGGCGATCTGAATCGACCAGAAAGGCAAGCCGGCAACCCAGCTTTTGGTGCCGTCGATCGGATCCACTAACCACACACAACTGCTGTGGCGCTGTTGTTCGGTGTTGCGGTCGCCATACTCTTCACCGTGTATGGCGTGCTTTGGATAGGCCTGGCCGATGATCTTGCGGATTGCCTGCTCGGCATCGCGGTCGGCGCATGTGACCGGGCTGTGGTCTGCTTTCAACTCGATCGGGGTAGCGCGCCAGTCATGTCGGCTGATGGCTACAGCCGCCTGCTCGGCCGCCAGCAATGCCACCTGCATGGCCCGGACCAGATCGAGCGCAGCAGTCATTCGTAGCGGCCCTGAATGGGCAACACAAAGCTGCCGTCAGCTTGCGGACTGGCGAGAAATTTCAATTGTGTGCGCAACTCGGTACGAGCTTGCAGTGGGCGCAAACGCAGTTCCAGCTGGTAGTGGTCAGCGTGCAGTTCGCCGCTGCCCTGCAGTTGCACATCCGGACTGTTGCGGTTGCTGATCTGCACACTGGTATGATCGTCTTGTGGCTGCAGGGCAACCACTACTTCGCCAAGCTCGATCGCCGCTGCACCAGCCAGTCGTGCCGCCTGCCAGGTGACTTCTCCCTGCATCAGCAACTGCTGGTTGAGTTGCATGTGCAGGCTGCTGATGTGTGCCTGCAGTTGGCCTTGCAGCGTCAGATCTGGCCATATCTGCGGCAGTTCAGAGGCGCTCATTGCAAGCTGCACATCGTACAGGCGCAGGCTTTGCCTGGTGACGGAGACATCCGTCAAGGCCAGTTTCGCCTGCAGTTGCTGCTGACTGTGTTGCAGTTCGAAGCGCAGGGCCAGCGGTGGCACATATTGCCAATGCAACTGACCGCGATGATGGCCCAGCCAGGTGACGCTGGCGGCGCGTCCGGACCACCACGGGCCGCTGATTCCCTGCAGTTGCAGTTGTGGCAGCCGGGCATCGAACATGGACCAAAGCTGACTGGCTGGCCAGGCGGCGAGCAATAGCAACAGTATGACCAGCATCGAGGTCAGCAGCAGCAGCAGGCGGCGCATCAGGATTCGGCCAGATCGATGCGTACATTGACCAGACCGCTGGCCTGCTGACTGCTCTGGTTGATGCTGAGCTGGCGGCTGGTGAGACCGTAATCGTTGACCAGTGTGGCCAACCAGGCGATCATGGCATCAAAGCTGGCATCGCGCAGCCAGATGCGCACCTCGCGCTCGTTCTGACCTGGTTCGATGCGTTCAATTGCCGCCGCCATGCCTTGCGCGCGCAGGGTCTCATCCACCAGCCGCAGCAAGGATTTGTCCGTCGGCAAAGACGGCGTGTTGCGGTGCGCGGATGTGGTTTGTGTCAGTGGCTGGATCTGCTGCAACCACAGGGCTGTAGCCTGCTCAGCGGCAGCCTGACTGCGCAGTTGCGTGCGAGCTTTCGCCAGCGGGTCCCAGACCAATGCCCAATACAACACTGCTACAGCCAAACTACCCACTAATAGTAGCGTGCGCTGCTCACTGTCTGAGCGGACATGCCACCAGTTGCGCCATTGCTGCCACATCAGTTTGTGCCTCCGCTGATGACTACCCCGGCGCGGACGCTGTCGGCGTCTGAGGTGACGCCTTCCAGGCGCGCCTGCAGGCCTTGTTGGCGCAGTTGCAGCAGCATTTCATCCAGCCGGGTCACCGATGCGGTGCGCAATTGCAAGCGCAACTCTTCGCTGGCAAACTCCAGGCTCTGCAAACTGGTCAGCTGTTGCGCAGCGATTACGGGTGCAGTGATCTGTAACAGACGCAAGAGCTGATCATGGTTGCTGCCAGTGCGCGCCGCCAGGGCACGCTCGGCTTGCACACGAGGGTTGACGATGGTGGTGATTTCCGGAAAGGTCTGCCGCATCAGGCTTTGCACCTGCTGCTGGTGTTGCTGCAGCTGGTCTTGCAGCAGCAAATAATCGCTGATCGCATAACCGCTGCCGATCAACAGCAGCACGGCCGCAGCAATGGCAGGCGCGCGCCAGAGCCTGGTCTGCTGTTGCTCCTGGCTGCTGAAACGACCGCGCAGCAGCTCCAGTTCTGCATTGGCGGATGCCGCAGACAAAGCCTGCAGCGGCTCGATAATCTGGTGCTGATGCAAATGGCCTTGGAGCTGTGTGGGCGGCTGTTGTCGCGCGCTGCCATACCAGTGCCACTGCGTGTCCGCGTCCTGTGTGCTTTGCAGCCAGTCCAGTTCTTCTGCCGACAGACACATCGCATCACCGCGGTGATCGCGTAGCAGCCAGTCCTCCTGCAGTTGCATGATGCTGTTGCTGTTGCTGTCGCTTTGCCAGGGCAGGCACAGTGCATCGGCCTTGGCGGATTGCGGCTGGATATCATGCGCCTGCAATTGCTCGATAACAGACTGCAGCAAATGCGGTTCGATGGCGGCTACCAGGACGCTGCCATCGGGCTGTTGACGACTGTTGACGATATGCAGTTGTTCGACCTCGCCAGCCAGATAGTCCTCCAGCGCAAACGGCAGTGCCTGTGCCAGTTTGGCCGCCGACATCTGCGGCAATTGCAGGCGCCGGATGTGCATCCAGCTGGCCGGCAGCAACAGCGTGGCTTGCGCGCTGGCTGGCGGCTTTACGCCGCTGCACAATTCGGCCTGTGGCGCATTGCTGAGCCACAGCCAGTCGCTGATTGCAGTTGCACCGGCCAGCGCGGACGCAGCAGGGCGGATGTACAAAGTGGTGTCGGCTTCACGCATGATGCTTATGGTAGCGCGGCATGCCGCCAGAGCACAGCATAACTTCGTCCACTGCGATGCAGTAATGACTCGAAGCGACGCGGCAAGCCATCCTGCGACACCAGCATGCGCGCGACAAAGTAATCGCTGGTGACCTTGATTTGACCGTTCAGTGCTGACAGATCCATGCCTTGCAGCACCTCAGCGGCCATGAAATCACCCACATTGCGCCAGGCAGCGCGACCCTGCTGGTGCAGTTCCCGGGCCATCTGTTCATTGATCAGCGGGTGCAGTGCCATCAATACTTCCACGCTGGCGAGATTGACATTGATCTGTTTTTGCGCCATTGGCAGTACTGTCACATGGGGCTGCAGTGTGTGCAGCATGTCGCTATCCAGGCCGGCAATCAGCAGCAGTTCAGACGGATGTGCAAATGGCTGGTTGGCGGTCAGATAGGCGCTGTTCTGGCTCAGGTAAAACTGATCTTCCGCGCCTTGTGGTCGCGGCATGTTATCGCTGTCAATCCAGTCATGAATGCGGTCACCCAGCAGCGCCGGCAGGCCCAGGTTGGCGAGCAGCCGATCCAGTATCAATCTGGCATCCGCATCGTCGCTGCCGTCGTTGTTGATCAATGCATTCAGATTGAAGCGACCGTCGAGACTGCGTAAATCACCACTGACCACCCCACCGGGTATGGGCATGGCCGGCAGTTGCTGCGCCCACGGTGAGGCCAGGTTATCTAGCTCCGGTTCGCGGTCGCGATCTTCGCGCAGTGCCTTGCCGGCCAGCGCTTCCAGACCGGCCACGTATTCGCTCGCGCGCAGGCTGGCAGCCATGCTTTCAGTGCGTGCCAGATCCAGCGTCAGGCGCTGCTGAATAGTGACGGTCAGGATGCTGGCCAGGGCCATGATCAGCAAGGCCAGCAGCAGCGCGGTGCCGGATTGTCGGCCGCTGTTGTGCATCAGTTCAGCCCCACCGTGGCAAACGCGCGGCGATAGCGGCTGTCATCTGCAAACACCAGACTCACTTCAACCGCCAGTGGCAGCAAGCTATTGTTGAGCCCCGTTTGCCCCGGGTTGGCCGGAGGCCACTGCGACTGCCAGTCACGATTGCTGTCCAGATAGCGAAATTGCAGTTCCTGCAGGCCGTGCAGCAGCACATCTTGCTGGTCGCCATTGATCAAGCTGCTATCGGTGTTGATCCACCAGCTGCGCAGCAGCAGTCCGTTATCCAGCTGGTAGCGGTAGCGCTGCAGCTCGCTGCGTTGCTGCGCCAGCGGATTGCTCCAACCGCTGCGCACAGCTTGCAGACTACTGCTGGTGCCGGTCGCTGCTGCCAGGTGTCCGCCGCTGTTGTCGCGCACGCGCCGGGCGATCATTTGTTGCAGATCCTGCTGCAGCTGGTGCCAGGTGACCTGCAGCTCCTGCAACTGTTCGGCTTGTTGCTGTTGTTGTTCCCAAACCCGTACCAGGCTGTTCAAGGCGGCGTAACCGCCGGCAATGATGAACGTAAATGCGGTGATCGCAATCAGCAACTCGATCAGGGTAAAGCCACGGCAGCGCTGCTGATGAAACATCAATTGCGTCCAAAAAAGCCGATGTGGGTGGCCGCGGGTTGCTCCAGAGAGTCGCTGAATACAACAATGTCGGCGCGGCGTATGTCGCGGTCGGCAGTGGCGCTGATGACGGCTTGCCAGCGCCAGTCCTGCTGACCCATGAATTGCGTGCCATTTTGCGTTCCGGTGCTGGGGAAAGCTGCATCAATGCGCAGCTGGGTAATGACGTTTTCGGCTACCCACAGGGCCTGCGAGCTGTCTCGCAGATGCTTATAGTGACTGGGGGCATTGCCGCCGGAGTGACTCAAGGCAAGCACCGCAATGCTGATGATGGCCAGCGCAATCATGACTTCCAGCAGGCTGAATGCCGCGCTATGACGAGGTGCTTTTGATCGCATAGCAGCGCGCGTCAGTCGATCAGTCGCAGTTGACCGTTGCTATCGGCCAACAGGCTGGCGCGAAGCTTGCCACTGCCCAACTGCAGCGTAAACGGTGTCATCTGGCTGGATGCATGGCAACGCAACTGCGGCTGATCGACATCCAGTCTGGCTGGCTGTCCCTGTAGCAGCAGATCAATCGCCACATCACCGTGCCACTGTACCGCCGCAAACTGGCCGCTATCGGCCTCGCGCCAGCTGATGTTGTCACCGCGATAGTCGGGTAGCCAGAAATCATAGCCTGTGCGGGTGATGCGCAGCGCCAGATCGCGGTTCTGAAAGACCGCCTGCTCGCACCAGCTGGCCATCGAGGTGGCCAGTTGGTCCAGCTGTTGTGACGGTGGCGGAGCGCCAAAGCTCCCGACCCTGACCATGATCAGACCGCTGAGAATGCCGACAATGACCAGCACCACGAGGATTTCGACCAGCGTATAGCCGCGTTGCCGGGCCTGGGCCTTAACCTGGGCCTGGGCCGACTTAACGGTTCCAGTTGCCGATATCGGCATTGATGCCCTCGCCGCCGAGAGTCTGGTCGGCGCCCAGTGAATAGACGTCGATTTCGGCATGTATACCGGGGTTCAGGTATTGATACTCACCGTCCCAGGGATCACGCGGCAGGCGGTCAACGTAACCACCTGCTTTCCAGTTGCGCGCTTCCGGTTGCCCGGCGGGACGCTGTACCAGTGCTTGCAGCCCCTGCTCGGTACTGGGGTACTGATTGTTATCCAGGCGATACATGTTCAGAGCCGTCATCAAGGCCTGAACATCGGTACTGGCCTTGACCACCTTGGCACGATCCGGTTGATCCATGACTCTGGGTACGACCACCGCAGCCAGAATTCCAAGGATGACCACGACCACCAGGACCTCGACCAGGGTAAATCCCGATAGCTGATGTTTTGCTGTTTTGTGCATAGCTTCACTCGACTGATTGATGCGCCTGGCAGCCGGCCGGACTTGACCCTGATCTACTGCGGAAAAGCCACCCATGGCTATTGTTATGGGTGCCGATTTTTCGATCTCTTTATTCAAACAGGCCTGCTGTTGGCCGCAAAAAAGATCGAAAAATTCGTCTCCAACTGACTTTCCCACGCTACGACCGGTCAAGTCCGACCGGCTGCAGGCGCGGTTCACTTGGCAGGCCTTGCGCTGCTGTGTATGCTTGCATGATAGCAAAATTTGCAGCCTCACCATGCACCAGACCAGACCAGATACAGCAGATGATGTGAATAGCCTGCAGCAGCGTGATTTACGCCATCTCTGGCATCCCTGCACGCAGATGCAGGATCATGAGTGGCTGCCGTTGCTGGAAGTTGCTAGCGCGCAAGGCGTGTGGCTGCATGATTATCAGGGGCGCCGTTATCTCGATGCGGTGAGTTCGTGGTGGGTGAATATATTTGGCCATTGCAACGCCCACATCAACGCTGCCATCAAGGCGCAATTGGAGCAGCTGGAACACGTCATGCTGGCTGGTTGCAGTCATGCTCCGGCGGTGGAGCTGGCCGAGCAACTGGTGGCGATCACACCGGCAGCACTGCAGCGCGTGTTTTATGCTGACAATGGCTCGTCGGCCATCGAGGTGGCGCTGAAAATGAGCTATCACTACTGGCTGCATCAAGGCCGCCAGCGCAGCCGTTTTGTGGCCTTGTCCAACAGCTATCATGGTGAGACGCTGGGCGCGCTGGCGGTCGGTGATGTTGGCCTGTATCGGGATTTGTACGCGCCCTTGCTGATGCAGCCTTTGATCGCACCCAGTCCGGACGATTATCTGCGCCCGCCGGAGCTGGATCGTCAAACCCATGTGCGGCAATGCTTTACCAAAATGGAAGCGCTGCTGCGCGAGCATGTTGATGAGGTGGCGGCGGTGATTGTCGAGCCACTGGTGCAATGCGCTGGCGGTATGCGCATGTATGACCCACTGTATCTGCGGCTATTGCGGGAGCTGTGCGACGAGTTGCAGGTGCATTTGATCGCCGATGAAATCGCCACTGGCTTTGGCCGCACCGGCACCATGTTTGCCTGCGAGCAGGCCGGTATCACGCCGGATTTCATGTGTCTGTCCAAGGCCCTGACCGGTGGTTACCTGCCGTTGTCAGCGGTGCTGACCAACGAGCAGGTGTATCAGGCCTTTTATGCCGACTATGCGGCGCTGAAGGCGTTTCTGCATTCACACAGTTATACCGGCAACGCGCTGGCCTGTGCTGCGGCACTGGCCACGCTGGAGCTGTTTCGCAGCACGGATGTACTGGGCGAGAACCGTGACAAGGCGGCCCGGATTCTCGCTGGTGTGGAAGCCTTGCGCGATCATCCACAGGTCGGCGATGTGCGCCAGACCGGTATGATTACTGCGGTTGAAATGGTTGCCAGAAAATCCGGCAAGCAGCCCTATCCCTGGCAGCAGCGACGCGGATTGCGCGTCTATCAATATGGTCTGCAGCACGAAATGTTTTTGCGCCCGTTGGGCAATGTGGTGTACATGATGCCTCCGTATGTCATCAATGCTGATGAAATTGATCGCATGACAGCAGTGGTACGTGCTGGCGTGCACCTGGCGACCGGGGACTAACCTGACTGTGCGGTGTGTGCGAGCCTATCAGGATGCGCCGCTGCAGGTTGGCAGCAAGCTGCTGCTGGATGCACGTGTCAGCCACCACTGGCTGCATGTGTTGCGCTTGCAGGCCGGTCATGCCGTCAGCCTGTTCAATGGCGATGGTTACGATTACCAGGGTGAATTGCAGTTGGACAAGCACAGCAGCAACAAGCGCAGTGCCAGCGTGTTGCTGCAACAGCAGCATCAGGTCAGCGCCGATGCGCTGCCTCGGGTGCGTCTGTTTCAGGGGCTGTCGCGCGCCGAGCGCATGGACTGGGTCATGCAAAAAGCCACCGAACTGGGCGTAGACGCTATTGTGCCGCTACAGTGTCAACACAGCCAGTTGCAGCTGCGCGGGTCACGTTTGGAAAAGCGTATGCAGCATTGGCAGCAGGTCATCATCAGTGCCTGCGAACAATCCGGAAGAGCCTGTTTGCCGCAGTTGCAGGCGCCGCTGGCGCCAGCGGATTTGCTGGAGAATTCTGGCCCTGGCCGGTTGCAGCTGGTGCTGCATCCCTATGTCGCTGAGCCGCTGCACCGGTTATTGACGATGGCGGGTCAACCGTTGCTGGAGGTGGATCTTTGCATCGGCCCGGAGGGCGGTTTCAGCGCGCTCGAGTTACAGCAGCTGCAGCGCCTGGGATTTGTCACTGCCGCGTTGGGCCAGACTATCCTGCGCACCGAAACAGCCGCTGTGGCGGCCCTGGCATTACTCAAGTTGAGTGGCTACTGATGGCTCTGCAGATGGCGGCTGATGTAGCCGGCCAGTTCTGGCAGGGCGAGCAGATCCACCAGCCGGTCCTCCCAGTGGACTCTGGCCAGTATGCATTCGTTGCTGGAGTCTTGCTTATCGGCAAACGGGTCGTTGTCAATTTGTTTCAGGTCATCTGCGGTAATGCTCACCAGTCGTGGAAAGCCCTGACTGATGATGGCGAAATAGGGCATGCCAGTTTGTGGTTGCAGATTCTTGATGATGGCGATGCGGGCATTGTCCACCGGCTCGCTGACGTCCGGACTCAGTATGCCGGACCAGCTGACCACCGGCAGATACCAGCCTTGCCAGTTGAGCATGCCCAGCAACCAGGCTGGCCCCGTGGGCAATGGCGCAGGCTGGCTGTAACTGATCATCGAGGCGACCGCCGTGTTGGGTATCAGCACATGGCCGTGACTGACCGGTAGCATGACGCAGTTGACGAGTGCTTTGTTCATGCCTGCTCCTCGGCGATCTGGTCATACACTGAGGCCAGCAGTTGATCCACTTTCAGCATCAGATCTTTTTCTCCGTAGGGTTTACCGATAAAGTCGGTGGCGCCCAATTCGCGTGCCCGCAGCTGATGCTTGTCGCCACTGCGCGATGACACGATGATGATCGGAATGTCCTTGAGTTGATTGTCACTGGCGCGCATGTAGGCGGTCAACTCAAATCCGTCCATGCGTGGCATCTCGATGTCCAGCAGCAGCAGGTCGGGAATTTCTTCGCGCATGACTTCGATGGCTTCCAGGCCATCGCGCGCAGTACGTACCTCGATTTGATGCTGTTCCAGTACCCGGGATGAAATTTTGCGCATGGTGATGGAGTCATCGACAATCAGCACCAGCGGTTGTTTGCGCCTGGTTTCGACGCTGGCTGTGGTTTCCAGATTCTGCAAACGGCCGGTGTTGACGCGGGCACTGACCAGCGCGCCCGGCTCCAGAATCAGAATCACTTCACCTTCGCGACTGATGGAGCCGGCCAGAATGCCGGGAATACTGGTCAGTTGCGGCCCCAGCGGTTTGACCACCAGTTCCTGATGGCTGCTGAATGCGGTGACACGAATCGCTGCACGCTGGCCTGCTGATTCGATCACCAGAATGGTGACCAAAGCCTCGGTCACCGGTGTTTGCTTCAATTCGAGCAGGGATTCCAGATCAAAAATCGGGTTGTCGGCATTGGCATAGGGCATGAAGCCCTGGTCCACGAAGTCGCGGTATTCTTCGGCCGGTATCTTGGTGACGCCGAGGATATTAACAACCGGTATGGCAAACAGCCGCTCATCACATTGCACCAGCAATGCTTGCATCACCGCCAACGACAGTGGAATGCGGATCTGAAACTGCATGCCCTGTCCGGGCTGTGATTGCCATTGCAACGTGCCGCCGATCTGACGCACAGTGTTTTGTACTACGTCCAGACCCACGCCGCGCCCGGCCAGCTCCGACAGCTCGGCGGCAGTGGAGAAACCGGGCATGAAAATCAGTTGGGCTGTTTCACGCTCATCCGGTTCAGCATCGGCTGCGATCAGCCCCTTGTCACGGGCGCGCTCGAGAATGCTTTGCATATCCAGCCCGCGACCATCATCACGCACGCGAATGATCAGCTCGGCGGCTTCACGGAATACACTGATCGTAATCTGGCCGGATTCCGGTTTATCCAGCTTTTGTCGAGTAGGGCGGTCTTCTATGCCATGCACCAGTGCATTGCGCAACAGATGCTCCAGCGGACCGGTGATGCGTTCCAGCGCACTGCGATCCAGTTCACCACCAGCCTGGATATCCAGACTGAGTTCGGCCGGTTTGTCGAGTTCGGTGGAGGAGCGTCTGACCACCTGCCGCAGACGTGGAGCGATATTGGCAAACGGTACCATGCGGGTCTGCAGCAGTCCATCCTGCAGCTCGGCATTGGCACGCGCCTGCTGGGCCAGCAGCGATTCGGAATGTTGTGAGGTGTTATCGATGGTTTCCTGCAGGTTCATCATGTCATTGGCGCTTTCTGCCAAGGCCCGCGATAGCTGCTGTATGGTGGAGTAGCGATCCAGCTCCAGTGGGTCAAAATCGGTGGCGGTCGTTTTCTCGTGCTGGTGGCGGGAAAGGATCTGCGCTTCGGTTTCCAGTTCCAGTTTGCGCAGCTGGTCGCGGAGGCGCTCGATGGTTTGACCCATTTCGTTGATGCCACCGCGCAACTTGCCGGTTTCTTGTTCCAGATGGGCGCGGAAAATGCCCACTTCTCCAGCGATATTACTGAGTTGATCAATCAGCCCAGAATCCACCCGCAGGCTGCTGCGGCTGGTAATGATGGCTTTTTTAGTCGTGCTGTCTGCGGGGCTTGGCGCTGGCTTCTGCTTGCTTTTGGCAGCTGCTGCCGCACGCTTTGCAGTCGGCGCAGCAGGTGATGCGCTGGGCCGGTCAGTTGGCTCGAGTTCGAGCTCAGGGTCCATGGGTGGCATTACCAGGGCGCTGAAAGCGCTCAGATCCGGTGTCGGCATGGCAGCACGCACCGCCACGGCACCCAGCATTTCATGCAGCTGGTCGATGGATGACTCCACGGACTGCAGCTCGGATTGTTGCATGTCAGCCAGCGGCTGGCTTTCCAGGTAGGACTCCAGTGCGTGGCCAAGTTGCCCGATTGCTGTCAGGCCAGCCATGTTGGCGGCGCCTTTCATGGTATGCAGGCTGCGCCGCAAATCAGCTACTGCATCCAGTTCACCTTCGTCCAGCCAGCGTCTGACGGCGTTGTCCATGGCATCCATGCCATTGGCAGCCTCGTCCAGGAAGATCTCCAAAATACTTTCGTCAAGTCCAGCGTAGTCGTCTGTAGCCTGTGCTGCGGCACTAACATCGTCATTTTGCTCATCATCGGCTTGGTCGTGCGTGGCATGTTCTTGCCCCGTGTCGATCCAGCTGTCTGTGGCTGCGCTGTCTGTCGCAAAGGGGTCATCGGGCATGTCAAAGGTGGACTTGGCAAGTATGGGTTTGCCAGCTTGAGTGTCAGCGTCTTCAGGTTCAGTCTCCAACGCATTTGTCAGAGCATCTGATTGTTCTTCGGACTGCAGTTCTGTTGGTTCTTCTGTCAGGTCTTCTTTTGGTTCTTCTGTTAGCTCTTCTGCTGGTTGTGGTTTGTCGACGGACTGCGCCGGATGTCCAGCACCTGCGTCAGCACTGGGGGCTTTGGCCGCGGGCTGTTGCGGCTTGCGCCGTTGCAGTTGCTCGGACAATGACTGCCATTCTGCGGTACTGGAATCGGCCTGTGCTTCGGTCTGATCAATGTACTGGTGCACCAGTGCTGACAACTTGGCCAGGATGGCCTGACCTTTGCGATTGACTTTATTGTCCTGGTCGCGCAATCCGCGCAGCCAGCCCTCTATGTCGTGAACCACCTTGTGTTCATCAGCAATCGGTTGCAGTGCCAGGGTGCCTGAGATGGTGTGCACCGAACGAATCAACTCGCCATCTGGAACGGCTGCGTGCTGCTGCTGACACTGCAGCAGAAATTCGTCCACGGTACTGACGTGGGCTTGCAGTTCCTCATTGATAATCGAGGTGAATTGCTCCTGTTCATCTTCTTCTGCAGCAGCGACAGCGGCCATTTGTTCAGCTTGCGATGGTTGCTCAGCGTGTTGCAAAGACTCATCAGCTGGCACCTGTTCAGCGTCGACTTGCTGCGCAGCAGTGGCCTGATCTGCTTCGCTGCTGCTGGCTTGAGTCTCGATCAGGGGTTGTCCAGCCAGTGCCATGCATTGCCTGATCAGTGCGTGCGTGGTGTCAGTACAAATGTCGTGGCCGCCGTGCAAGGCCTGATGCATTGCATGCATGTGCTGCATCACCTCTGGCAGCACCGGGACGATTGCTGTGGGTTCGAGCTGCTGATCTCGCACAGCATTGAGCATGGTTTCCACCGCATAGGCGTAATCGCCGGTTGACATGGCGCCGACCATGCGTGCACTGCCTTTGAAGGTGTGGAAACAGCGCCGAATATGCACCAGCGTGTCATCTGTTGCGGGTGCACTGATGAACTCGCTGACACTCTGGTCCAGACCATCCATCAGCTCATCCAGTTCCTGCAGGAAGATTTGCTGTAACTCGGGATCGGACTCCCAGCGCTGCTCACCCAATGCGGGCAGCGGTGACCGTGTAGCGCCTGCGGCAGCAGGGCTTGTTGGCGTGCTGTCCAGTTTGACTGTTGTTTCCGCAGCAGTAGTCTTGCCAGCCCCTGCATTGCTATCCAGGTCATCAATGGGCAAGTCCTCGTCCGCAGTTGGTGCGGCCGCAGTGGTCTGGTCTGCAACAGCAGCCAGTGTGGTCGGCTCGGCTGCGGGCATTTGTTCAGCATAGGCCAGCACGGCGTCGCTCATCTGTTGGTTTCTGGCGTGATCGGCTACGCTGATCAGATAGCGCTCCAGCGCCGCGAGCATGGCCGCGAAATCCTGTAGCTGTGGCTGCTCCTGGATAGTTTTGGAATCCCAGTCCAGTTGTTGCAGCAACATCACACCTCGGCGCAGAGCGAGCGCCAATGGCAACTCATTGATCATGTGCAAAATGCCGCTGACCTGCTGCAATTGTTGTTGTGGTTGTTCGGCTTGGGCCGCACCGCTTTCGCCTGCACTGGCCTTGCGCAGCAGTGCATCCATTTGCTGTTGGGCATGGTCGAGCAGCTTGATGGCCTGACTGATGACTTCGGTCATGCCGGTGCCATAGATATTGTCACTGGCGTGACCACTGTTGAGATCGCCGCTATTGACCAGCAGTCGGGATTCAAAATCCAGCAGGGTGGAGGCCAACTGATTCAATGCAGTTTGTGCTTGCTGCTGATTTTGCATCAAATCGGGTGCATGTTGCCGTAATCGTCCAGCGATTTCGGTGAACCCAATGACTTGTAGTGATCCAGCCATGCGCAGGATGCTGTCATGCAGTGACTGGGCCAGCTGTGCGTCCTTGCCACTGTTGTCGGTCGCAGTAGCAGCTGCATCGACCGGTACAGCGTTGAATCGTAATTGTAATCGTTCGACCAGGTTTTTCAGTTCATCCAGTTCGCTGTGAATGGCGCTGGCCACGGCTTCATTGAGTGCGCGGTTCTTGCCTTTCAGGCTGGCCCTGGCCGCATCCAGCGATTGCTGATCGATCAATGGGGCAAGCTGATAATGTTCACGAATGTCCAGTACGCGCTCATCGGCAGGCTCACAACTGGCCAGAAAGTAGAGCATGGCACGGGACAGGTCATCGGCTGCGGTGGTTTCGTCAGCGTCTGTGGTTTTGCCCTGCAGGGATAGCAGCACATCCAGTCGCGCCAGCAATCGACCAATGTCAATATCGTTGTTGCGACAGCCTTGTTGAGCTGCACGAATGACCTCGGCAGTCAGCTGACAGGTCAGCGCGAGATCATTGGGCAGTAGCTCGGAGTTTGCCAGTGCCAGGGCGACGCCAGTCAGTTTGTCCGCGGCCGGCTGTTGCGATTTACCGGATTTTGTCTGGTAGTGCTGTAGCCAGTCTCGCAAAGCTCGTTGCCATTTGCCGTGCAGCTTGTCCGGGGTCCCCGCAGGCAGCTTGCTGTCGCTGGCAATCGGCAAGCCGGGACGATCAAGCAGTGGAAAAAACAATTGGCCTTCGTGCATCAGTTCGGCATGACGTGCCTCGCGCAATCGATTGACATGCCGAGTCAGCACCAGGGTCTGGTCAAGCCGGTTGATGCTGACGTAATCCAGGTAATCTTGCAGGGTCAGCTGAGCTTCCTGCAACAATTGCAGGTGCTGGGCGGAAACCTGTGGTTGATCATCGCCGTACAAATGATCGCCCAGAGCGAGGATTTCTGTGGCCAGGATCGCTGCGCCATTGACTCGGGCCATACGCAGGGTGGCCTGAATCTGTCGCAGCAGTGACTGGCACTCATGCCAGGTGGCCAGAGCAGCTTCTGCATCAGTGTCAAGTTTGCTGTCCGACCATAGTTCCAGTCGACGCATGCGTTCGTTGACAGCTTTCAGCAATTCGCCCAGAGGCTCTCGAATCCAGTTTAGCTGCACGATTCCATTCGCAGAGGTCATGCTGATTTTCTCCCTAAATCAGTTCGCTGCAATAATCCAAACGCCGCGTGTGCAGCGTGCATGATGGTTACAGCAGATATCATTCCGGCCACTCTAATTGCATGCCTGCGTGAGGCTCAGGCGGTTCCCGTGTGGCGGCCTTCATCAAGACTGCTGTAGTCTGGTTCCGTGGGCAGCTTGAAGTCAGAAACCGAGTCGCTGAGTGCTTGTACCTGACGGGCAAGTTGCTGAATGGATTCGGTAGTGCTCGTGGTACCAGCGCGGTTTTGCTCGGAGATTTCGCGGATCGAGTTCATGACCCTGGTGACTTCGGCAGCAGTCTTCGCGCTTTGATCAGACTGGGTCGCAATCCGGGCAATCAATTGCGCCAGTTCGTTGGAGATGTTCTCGATATCGTTCAGGGCGCGGCCGGCATCTTCAGCGGTCTGTGCACCTTTGACCACCTGGGTGGTGGTCAGCTCCATGGAGTTGACCGCTTCACTGGTATCGCCCTGAATGGTTTGCACCAGGGTTTCGATTCGACGCGTGGCGTTGGTGGAGCGTTCGGCGAGTCGTTGCACTTCATCGGCTACCACGGCAAAGCCGCGGCCGGCACCACCCGCCGAAGCAGCCTGAATGGCGGCGTTCAAAGCCAGCATGTTGGTTTGCTCAGAGATGCCGTTGATCAGTTCAACGATGTCACCGATTTCCTGGGATGATTCACCCAGCCGCTTGATGCGCTTGGAGGTTTCCTGAATTTGTCCTCGAATCGCATCCATGCCTTCAATGGTTTCACGTACGCGGTTGGCACCATCGTTGGCGGTGGCAACTGATTTTTCCGCCACTTTGGCCGATTCGTCGGCCTGCTTGGCCATGTCAGCGAATGCGGTGTTCATCTTGTTGATGGTTTCGGTGGCAGAGTCCACCTGTTCGCTTTGATGCTCACTGGCTTCGGCCACCTGGGCCGCCGTAGCGCGTGTTTCCTGAGCCTGGGCAGCAACCTGAACGGCGGTCTGATTGATGCCGGTAACCAAGCCACGCAGCTGACTCACAGCAAAATTGACCGCGTCAGCGATGGCACCGGTGATGTCCTCGGTAACGGTGGCTTCCACCGTCAAGTCACCATCAGCGAGCGAGCTCATTTCATCCAGCAGGCGCAGAATAGCTTCCTGGTTGCGCTGGTTGGTTTCAGCTGCCACTCGTGAGCGCTGGCGTGCGGCACCCAGTGCGGTCAGGCCGATGAGAATGAACAATGCCAGCGTGGTCGCACCGAGCAGCAGGCCAGTCTGCAGTGATGGCCACAGAATGCCCTCGCCCAGGTTGCGGTACTGATCCGACAATTCGTTCACCAGGGAGCTCAAGTCTTCACTGTCGATGAACACGTCATCAGCAGCCAGTCGTACATCAGACAGCTGGCTGGATGCGGTCAGCAGGTTATCGATTTCGGTTGAGGCTTCCTGAAACTGACTGCGCACTTCGTTGAAGATGGCGCGCGCGGCCAGGTTGTTGACCTGGTTCAGACCCAGCTGCGGATTGCCTTCAATCAAACCGTTCAGTACCTGACCGAACAAGGCGGCATCGCGAGACAGGTTGTCGGCGGCGGTGACGGCGTTCAATCCACCTTGAAGTATTTGCACAACGTGACGCAGCATACGGTCTGCCAGCACCAGCTGGCGGCTGGCAATAAATACCTGAGCCGAAGACGCGCCAGCTTCAGTCATGGTGCGGATGGCTTCGTCTGTGCGCGCTTGCAGAATCGGGATGGTGGCGGTAAACAAATCTGCGCTGTCAGCGAGCTCCTGGACCAGATCTTCTTTTTCTTCCACGCTTTGGGCGCGCTGATTGATCCGTTCCCACAGGCTCTCTACTGCCGTAAGTGTTTGATTGACTTGCGGTGGGCTGGGCGGCAGAGCTAGTGCCGGATCACCGCTGCGCAGTGTGTTCAGGTTGCGGCTGATGGTTTCGCGGGTTTCACGCAAGTTTTCGAATGCATCAAAATTACCGACCGCAGACTCACCCGCGGCCTTCGCCAGCCGCTCAATCTCTACGCGAACATCGGTCGCGGTGACGATGTACAGCTGCTGATCGGCATTACGTTGCGTGAGCAGATAAAAATTATATGCCACTGCAATCAACAGGCCGATGGCGATCACAAACAACAATGCCTGTAATGATCCGTAGCTGTTCTGGTTGGCTGACTTTTTCGCTTTGGCCATGGTCTAGTCCCTGTTCAAAAGATATTGGTGATTGACAATTGCTTAATCGGGGCGCAGAGGATCAGCTCAGGCTGCTCCATCCAGGAACTGCTGATCATGCAGCAGCAATCCCAGGTCAAGTACTCCCCAGTCGATTTCATTCTGGTTGTAAACTCGGCTCAGATAGACGTCGATCTCGGGCCATTCCTGGGGCTCGACTGCCGTTGCAGTGTCCATAGGAAAGCGCCGTTGACCGACAATCTCATCCACCAGCAATCCCAGATACTGATTTTCGGTGGTGGTGACCAAAACCTGCGATTTGCTGGTAATGGGGGTGCGCTCGTGCTGTAAAAACATGCGCAAATCGATGATGGTAATCAGATTACCACGAACATTGGTCAGCCCCAGCAGCCAGTCGGCAGAGCCCGGTATCGGTGTCAGTTTGGGCGGTGGAATGATTTCATCAATCAGCACCACATCGACAGACAGTGTGTAATCATGCAGCTTGAAGGCCAATCCGTTCCAGCTATTGTGGGCATCCTCGCCGCTATCAGGCTTGTGCGTGAGTGCGCGCGACTCATAATCCAGCAGCTGCTGCATGAGTGCGTCGGCAGTGATGGGTGAGTCCAGTGTCATGATCGGCTCCAGGTTCAGTCCTTCAGGCCGGCAGGTGCTGTTGCAGACTGCTCAGCAATTCATCCTTGGTGAACGGTTTGGTCAGATAATGATCTGAACCAACGACGCGTCCTCTGGCGCGGTCGAACAGGCCGTCCTTGCTGGTTAGCATGATCACCGGGATGTGTTTGAAATCCGGGTTGTTCTTGATGATCGCGCAGGCCTGGTAGCCGTCCAGTTTGGGCATGACGATATCGATGAAAATCAGATTCGGTAAGTGCTCGGCTATGATGGACAACGCCTGAAAACCGTCTTCGGCAGTAAGTATTTCCACGCCTTCCGAGCTGAGCATGTTCTCAGCAGAACGACGAATGGTCTGACTGTCGTCAATAATCAATACTTTTTTCGCGCTCATAATTCCCGATCCGTTCCCTGGCAAGCAGTCCATTTGGCTGTGAAAATTGAATTAATCAAAGGTCAACAATAATTAACTTTCGTCGTTTTAGAGTGAAAAGTCAATACTCACAGCTACTTTTGCGGCAATGTTCAGGCATTATATGCAAAACCACTGACAATAAAAACCCATTATTGCATACTGGGCGAGCTGCACTTGCCTGCTGATCAGGCATAATGGATACCTCAATCAATCAGGCTGCACGATGAAACAGATGTTGGTGGTCATGGATCCCCTGGCCACACTCAAGCCACACAAGGATACCACTGTTGCGTTGTTGCTCGAGGCACAGCGGCGGGGTTATGTGCTGGCCGTGTGTACGCCACAGGATATGTGGCTGGACAATGAACGACCCTGGGCACAGGTGCATTCGATCACCGTTCGTGATCAGCAGTCAGATTGGTATGAGCTTGGAGATTCGGCGCGTTTTGGGCTGCACGCGTTTGATCTGATCCTGATGCGCAAGGATCCACCGTTTGACAGTGCGTTCTTGCACGCCACCTACATGTTGGAGCTGGCCGAGATGCAAGGTGCGCTGGTGTGCAATCGCCCCCAGGCTTTGCGTGATGCGAATGAGAAACTGGCGGCCTTGTGGTTTCCGCAGTGGATCCCCGAGACCACCGTGGCGAGCCGGGCCGATATACTCAGGGCGTTTGTGCAAGCGCATGAGAATTGTGTGCTCAAGCCTCTCGACGGCATGGGGGGGCGCTCCATTTTCAAGACCCATGGTGACGATCCCAACCTCAACGTGATTATTGAAACGCTGACCGCCGAGGGCCGCACGGCCATCATGGCACAGCGTTACCTGAACGCCATCAGTGACGGCGATATTCGCGTGCTGCTGGTGGCCGGTAAGCCGATACCCTATGTGCTGGCGCGGATGCCCGGCAAGACCGACTTTCGCGGCAATCTGGCCCGCGGCGGCAGCGGTGTACCCCGGCCCATCAATGCTGATGAGCTGGCCATTGCTGCTGCGGTGGGGCCGGAACTGCTGCGCCGTGGAATCTGGTTTGCCGGCATCGATGTGATCGGTGATCGGCTCACGGAAGTAAATGTCACATCACCCACTTGTGTGCGGGAACTGGAGCGTGAGTATGGCATCAATATCTGTTCGGACCTGTACGATGTTCTGGAACAGAAAATGTCATGACACTTAGTCTGCCGATTACACAAAGGTGGGCTGTTGATGATAATTTCATTGATAAACAAGGAGATAGCAGTGAGTATGCGCGCAGTGGCGTGGCTACGATTGGTTCTGTTCGAGTGCAGACCAAATCAGGCGTTGCCCAATACAATGCTGCCCAATAAAATATTGACTGGGCCACGATCAACCTTGGCCCATAGCTGTGGCTGTGCTTCTGCGGGCGAGTGTTTGACCGGCTTGACCAGATTTGCCCTGCTGTACATACCCTTCATGAAAAATGCGGGTTAATGCAATCCTGCTGACACCATGCACAAGCAACTGATTTATCCTGGCAGCGCGCTTGACCGCTCAGACTCATCGGCCATGCTGGTGTTGGCAACGGTGTTTGCCATAGGTCTGCATCTTGCGCTATGGGGTATCACCTTTGAGTTGCCGCAGCAAGCGCCGCAACAGCGCTCCATGGACGTGAATCTGATCGAAATGCCCAGTGCTGCCGAGGCCACCGCCCCGGTAACCCAGGAGATTGCCCAACAGCCCAGCCCGATACCCACCCAGGCAGAGCAGGAACGCGCTGTGCCACGACCTGAACAGCCAGCAGAAAAAAGTTTGATCACGGCTGTTCGCAGCGAAGTCACTGTGCCTGAAAAATTGCCGGCGGAGCCGGAACTGCCGACGGGTGCAGATTTGTTTCGCGAAGGTTTGGCGAGCAGCCAGAACTTCATACCGCAAGCCACGCTGGCACCGGGTGAGCTGCGTAAGAAATACATTTCAGCCAGCACCACTGACTGGCTGTATTCCAGCTACATGAATGCCTGGACCCAGAAGGTCGAGCGTGTGGGAAACATGAATTACCCCGATGAGGCGCGCCGCCAGAATCTACGTGGCGATCTGGTCATGTCCGTGGGGATACGTGCGGATGGCAGCCTGGAGTCCATCGAGGTGTTACGAGAATCCGGTTTTCCGATTCTGGACGAGGCCGCGATCAGGATTGTCGAATTATCGGCACCGTATTCAGTGCTGCCGGAGCAGATCGCCAAAGAGGTGGATGTGCTGTACATCACTCGCACCTGGCGTTTCAGTCCGGACCGAGGTTCATTCAACTGATGCTAGAAATTGATTCTGGAAATTGATTCTGGGAATCAATTCCCGGATCTGGCACCAGGCTGCTGCGGGTCGAGTCTAGCCGATCAAGTCGCTTTGGCAGGGCACTTTGGCCAAGTTGTTTTGGCCAAGTTGCTTTGGTGTGCCACAGCTGCAGAATCAGCTAGCCAGCGCACACCAGTGCCCCACCCTTTATTTATTCAAGCATCAAGTCCGGGTTTTTCCTGCAAGGCCTTGTGGATCAGATCGGCTGTGCTGTTGATGATGGACTGGGTGTTGCCGAGAATCGCGACCGAACCCTGTTGCAGCGCGACCAGTTGCGCCTGCAGACCATCCACCTGAAAAGATTCAGCGTTGTAGTCTGAACGTGATGGAATGTAAATCACTGTGGCCGGACCATATTCGGTCATCACCACCAGATGCACGCCAAGCCCGGTCGGCGTAGGACAATTCTTGGCGAACACGAACTGGCTGGAAAAATCTTTGTTCATGTCCAGATTCAAGGTTGCGAGGATGCGCTGAATATTGCCCGCTTCCATCGGTTCGAGCACCGACCTGGATATGATGTCCGGGCCGTCATCCTCCCAGTGCGATGCCAGATAGGCTGAGATGCTCTGCTCACCGACCTGCTGCAACATGAAGACCGACGCAGTCAGACCAATACCCAGCACCAGCCCGGCGGCCATTGCAGGCAGCCATTGCCAGCCCTGGCGCAGTGTTGCAACCGGATTGCCCAGACTGCTGGCATCAGGCAGCGTGGTGTGCGCGTCGGCAGATTGCGCGTCGGCAGCATACACCTTGGCCATGCAGATTTCGGCCAGATCATGCGGAACCTGCACGTGCAGAGCTTGCTCGATACCGGCTTCGAAGCGCATAGCCTGTTCGTAGGCCTGACGATGGCGATCATCAAGGTTACGCGCCGCGACAAAAGCCGGCTCGTGACTATGCGGATCCACCATCAACTGGCGTTTGAATTCAAGATAATTCATGTACGTTGTCATCCTTTAACAAATCATCTACCAGCGAATGCTTTAATTTTTCTCTGGCTCGAAACAGTTGTGTCATCACCGCGCTTCTGGAAATCCCAAGTTTTTCGGCAATTTCATTACAGCTGAAGCCACCGATTACCTGTAGCATCAGTGGTTCCCTGTACTTGACCGGCAAAGCGGCAATTGCATCGCGCAAAATCGCAACTTCTGAATCCGCCTCCGGCTCCATTTGCGTGAGCTCGGTCAGTACCACGTCGTCTACATCGACAAAATTCGGAACTTTGCGCTCAAACGTACGCAGGTATTCACGCCGTACGATGGTGAACAACCAGCCTTTGATGGCCTTCTCGTCCTTGAGCTTGTCCAAAGCCCGCCAGGCGCGCAAAAAAGCTTCCTGTACAACATCCTTGGCCAGCGCATGATCGCCTGAAATCCACACCGCATAGCGGTACATGTCGGTGGAATATTCGCGTGCTATGGCTTCAAACCTGGCTTGCTTGTTCATCATGACCGTCATTACTGAGATTCTCTTTCACAATTTTGCTGCAATTTCATTATCTTTTGTATGCACATTGCAGGTTTAACGCTCTTTACTATTATCAACATCACTATTGCCTCGTTCAGGACTCCGGACGCATGCGTCCGTTAGGCGAAGTGGCAAAGTCGTAGTATAGACCTACGTCGAGTCACTTCAACACGGCGGCTGGAAGCGTCTAGAGCACTCGCGGGGCTTGCCACTCGACGTCTGTGGGCAGCGTTGTCGTCGCTAGCTGTAGACCATGTTACACCTGCCGCTCCGTCACCTTGACGCGAATGTCGAGAGAACAGACGGAGTGTGGCACTATTGATGTTGATATCAGTATTATTGCATTATCCACCCGAAACATGCCAGATTGATGCTATGACCACAAACAGCAGTTCCAGTGCCACGTATGCCCTGATGCTACCCGGAGGCGGTGCACGGGGCGCCTATCAAGTCGGTGCCTTGAAAGCAGTCAGTGAGCTGAATGGCAGCTCGGCCACGGGTTGTGACAACCCGTTTCCTATTATTACCGGTACCTCTGCGGGCGCCATCAACGCCGGCGTGCTGGCCAGTCACGGTTGCTCCATGTCTGAGGGGGTGGCGAGGCTGGAATATTTCTGGAGCAACATGCGCAGCCAGCACATATTTCGCACAGACATGCAATGCATGCTGGTCAATGGTCTGCGCTGGTTTCTCTCCATGTATCTGGGCTTTTTTGGATTCCGCGCACCGCGCTCGTTGCTGGACAACTCGCCGTTGCGCGAGCTGCTGCGAGAAAACCTGAAGCTGCCCGGCATCGCCGAGGCGATCGAGCGGGGTAACTTGCGCGCCCTGGCTATCAACGCCTCTGGCTATACCTGTTCGGATGCGGTCAGCTTTTTTCAGGGGCATGCCAGCATTGCTGACTGGCAGCAGGATCGTCGCCGCAGCCAGCGCACCATTATCGATGTCGATCATCTGTTGGCGTCCAGCGCATTGCCGCTGATCTTCCCGGCGGTGCGCATTGGCAATGAATACTATGGCGATGGCGGTATGCGCCTCACCGCGCCATTGAGCACGGCCTTGCACCTGGGCGCCAACCGCATCATGGTGATCAGCACGCGTGATGAAAAACAGGATGAGCAAGCAATTCGTGAGGAAGACATCAGCTTTCCCAGCCTGGGTGAAATAGGGGGTGCGATGATGGACATCATCTTTCTTGATAGCCTCAATGCAGACATCAGTCGCGTTCGTCAACTGAACAAGATCGTGGCCCGAATGTCTGCACAAGACCGCAGCGAGTTGGGCCTGCATGAGACCCGCGTGCTGCATATTTCGCCCACCGAAGATGTGCGTGAAATTGCCTATGCGCACAGCGATGAGGTGCCGGCCGCGTTGGGTTTCATGCTGCGTCGCCTGGGTGCAGCCAGTGACGGTCGTAAAGTCAGGTTGCCCAGCTATTTGTTGTTTGAGAAAGGGTTTTGCCGCGCCTTGATTGCATTGGGTTATCGCGATGTGATGGCCAGAAAGGACGAAGTAATAGCATTTTTACAAGCCCAGGATTGAGCACATTAACAACAACACAGGAACAGTAAAATGAAACAGACTGTCGACCAAGCTGTTGCAGCAATCAGACCGGATCCCGGTAGTCGTTTGCCAGACGTTGGTCTGTCCATTTTTGCGGTCATGTCACAAAAAGCGGCAGCTGCCGGGGCGCTGAATCTGGCTCAGGGCTTTCCCGATTTTCCGCCGCCGCAAAGTCTGCAGCAACAGCTGAAGAAGCACATTGATGCCGGCCATCATCAGTACTCGCCATTGGCTGGGGTACCACTATTGCGCGCGCAAATCGCCGCCAAAACCCGGCATTGTTATGGTGTCGAAGTCGACCCCGATACAGAAGTGACGGTGACCACCGGCGCCACCGAAGCCCTGTTTTCCACCATTACCGCGATGGTGCGTCCCGGTGATGAAGTGATCCTGCTGGATCCGGCCTACGACAGTTATGCACCAGCAGTGCGGTTGGCGGGTGGCAAAACCGTGCATGTGGCATTGCAGCCGCCCGATTACCGTCCGGACTGGGATCAGCTGGCTGCTGTGGTCACGGATAAAACCCGCATGATCATGCTGAATACACCGCACAACCCCTGTGGCAGCCTGCTAGGTCATGACGACTATCAGCGCCTGCAACAAATCGTTGCCGGGACCGGTATTTTCCTGATCAGTGATGAGGTTTATGAGCACATCGTTTTTGATGGCCAGACCCATATCAGCATGCTGCAGTACCCGCAGCTGCGCGAACGCGCGTTCGTCATGTCCTCATTTGGCAAGACTTATCATGCCACCGGCTGGAAAGTCGGCTATTGTGTGGCGCCACCGGACTTGAGCTGGGAACTGCGCCGCATTCATCAGTTTGTGACTTTCTGCGTGACCACGCCGATGCAACATGCCATCGCCGACGCGCTGGAAGACCCGACGCATTATGAGGAGCTGCCGGCGTTCTATCAGGCCAAGCGCGATGCGTTTCGTGCGGCGTTGAGTGGGTCGCGCTTCAAGCTGCTGCCTTGTCATGGCAGCTATTTTCAACTGCTTGATTACAGTGCTATTTCATCTGAAAACGATGTTGATTTTGCCAACCGCCTGATTGACGAGCATGGTATCGCCAGCATCCCGGTGTCAGTGTTCTATCAACAGCGAATCGATCACAAGGTACTGCGGTTTTGCTTTGCCAAGGATGCAGCCACGCTGGCACGTGGTGGTGAGCTGCTGTGCGCGATCTGAAGCTGGCGCTGCTGCAGCAGCCGCTGGTCTGGCATGACCGTACTGCGAATCTGGCGGCATTTGCCGAGCATATCGCAGCGCTTGATGAGACTGATCTGGTGCTGCTGCCGGAGATGTTTACCACCGGCTTTACCATGGCCTCCGCCGAGCAGGCCGAATCCGATGGTCTGAGCCTGGTGTGGTTGCAGGACATGGCGCAGCGCTACGCTACCGCCATTGCCGGGTCGGTGGCGGTGAATGACAACGGCCACTGCTACAACCGTCTGTATCTGGTCACCAGCAGCGGCAGCGTGCATCAGTACGATAAGCGCCACCTGTTTGCCATGGCCGGTGAGCATGCTGCCTACACCGCCGGCAGGCAACGGCAAGTGATCGATTTACACGGCTGGCGTATCTGTCCGCTGGTGTGCTATGACTTGCGCTTCCCGCTATGGAGCCGCAATCGCGCTGACGATGCCTATGACCTGCTGCTGTACGTGGCCAACTGGCCGCAACAGCGCCGCCAGCACTGGCGTACATTGCTGCAGGCCAGAGCCATCGAGAACCAGTGCTGGTGTGCCGGCTTGAACCGGGTCGGCAACGACGGCAACGGTATTGATTATGCCGGTGACAGCATGATCTGCGATGCGCTGGGCGAGATCGTCGCCGATGCACAACACGCTGCCACCAGCCTGTGTTTCACGCTCTCAGCCGAGCATCTGCAGCAAGTGCGCAGCAGGCTGCCGTTTCTGCGCGATGCGGACGATTTCAGTGTGACGCTTTAAGCCAAAACTGTTGAGTTAAGAATCGGCACCCTGTACGAGCCTGCTTGCAGGTGAAAATGAGCAAGACTCAGGTTTCGAAATCAATCGCGTGCAAGCACGCTCCTCCAAAAAGAGACCTGACTCAGCAGTATTGGCTTTGACCCGCCTGTTTCATGGAGGCGGGTTTAAAGCTACTCTGCGGCTGTGCTGGCCAGCAGTTTGTCAACGGTAGCTTGCGCCAACGGGTGATAGCCTGGACGCGCCATCGTGTAGATGCTGGTGGCCATGGCACGACCGGATGCTGTCTCCAGCAGGGCTTCGTAGAGCGGAATGATCAATTTGCGTCGACCAATACTGGTCAGATAATTACGCAGCCTGGCATTCGCCGAGACATACTCGTTGGCGATGGCCAGCAACAGCCAGCTGTGCAGGATTTCATTGTTACCTGAGGCGGTGAAATGATAGGCCTGATCCAGCTCGGTCATGCGTTTGACGCCGACATCACGCGGCAACTTGTTGAGAAAATACAGCCATTCCTGAGTGCTCCACGCTGCCGTTGGCAAAGCATCGGCGCTGATTTCCTGCTGTAGCCATTGTTGCCGTGCATGATCGATGACGGCAAAGGCATCAGATTGCGGCAATGTGGCATCGGCAGGCAGGCCTGGTTGTTCAATCCAGGCTCGCACTTGAGCCAATGTGACCTGGTCGTGCTGCTGCAGCAGGTGCTGGTTGATGTCGCGCAGAAAACCGGCGCTGGTCATCGGCACGAAGGCATTGCGATCAAAATAACCGCGCAACCAGGTATCAAAGGCTGCACGTCCAATCGTGTGCTCCAGCCAGCGCAGTAGCAGGCTGCCTTTTTCGTAGGCGACGCTGGAAAAAATATCGTCGGGGTCGCGACCGCTCAGGTCTGGTTGCAAGCGTGTATCGGCGGCATCGAGTTTGGCCAGATCAGCCTGCAGATCACGATAACCCAGCACGGCCTCCATGTCGGCACGACGGCTACTGTAAACGTCTTCCACGATGCGTCTTTCCAGGTAGGTGGTGAAACCCTCGTTCAGCCACAAATCGGCCCAGGTGGCATTGGTGACCAGGTTGCCGGACCACGAATGTGCCAGCTCGTGCGCAATCAATGAGGTCAATGACTTGTCGCCAGCGATCACTGTCGGGGTGATAAATGACAAGCGTGGATTCTCCATACCGCCAAACGGGAAGCTGGGGGGTAAAATCAGCAGGTCGTAGCGTTCCCAGCGGTAGGCGCCAAAGCGCTTTTCAGTGGCCTTGATCATGGCCTCGGTATCATCAAATTCGGCTGCTGCTGCGGCCAGGATAACTGACTCCGCATACACACCGGTGCGCTCGCTCATGGCCTGGAAGCGCAGCTCACCTGCGGCAATTGCAAGCAGATAAGATGGTATTGGCTGCGGCATGTCAAACGCATAGTTGCCGTCCTGATCAGCGGCATCATTGTTGGCACCCATCACCGCTTTCAGGCCTTCCGGGGTACGCAAATTTGCAGCGAAGGTAAAGCGTACCAGCGGCGTATCTTGCAGCGGCACCCAACTGCGTGCATGAATGGCCTGTGACTGGCTGAACATGAACGGTTTGCGCTTGCCTGCGGTTTGTGCTGGCGTCAGCCATTGCAGCCCTGATGCCTGCGGGCTGGTGGCATAGAAAATGCGCACTTTCTGCGCAGCAGCGGGCAACTTGATGGACAACGCAGAACCCAGTATTGGATCGGCTGGCGCCAGCTTGAACGGTGTGCTGTGCCATTGTCCATCTTGCTCAAACTCGACCTTGCGAATGTCCAGGTCGCGCGTGTCCAGAACCAGCTCATCGGCTTGCTGCTGCAAACGCTGTAGCTGCAATTCGGCGCTGCCGATCAGCTGCTGTTGGGCGAAATCAATGTCCAGATCCAGGTGGATATGCTGAATTCGCATCAGTTGCGGCTGGGCATAGCTGTGCGGGTCGCTGCCAGTGGTTGTCGCTGGTGTCTGGGTTGCCAGTGATACCAGCAATAGCGATACGAGAATCCTGATGGTGATTTTGTGCATGATGAAAACAGCTCGCGAGAAAGCGACTAGTTTGCATGATCAATGGCACAGATGCCAGTCATCAGCGGCGGTTGTCATCAGAACTGGGGTGCGCGTGGCTATAATGACCACATTGTTATTCATTGGAACTGACCATGCGTTTATTCATGCTGTTGCTTGTGGGTCTGCTGTACAGTCAACAACTGCTGGCTTGGGACAAAACCGGACATCGGGTGATCGGTGAGATCGCCGAGCATTACTTGAGCGCTTCGGCGCGCCTGACGGTTGCGGAGTTGCTCACCGACGAAGGTTTGGCCGAGGCGTCGACCTGGGCTGATTTCATGCGCTCGAATCAGGATGAATTCTGGCAGAAAACTGCCACCCCGTGGCATTATGTGACAGTCCCCAGGGGCACCAGCTACGCCGCTACCGGTGCTCCGCTGCAAGGTGATGCGATCACGGCGTTGCAGCGGTTCAGCGCGACGCTGACCGATGCTGAGGCTGAGCTTGAGGATCGGCAACTGGCGTTGCGTTTTATTGTGCACATAGTTGGTGATTTGCATCAGCCACTGCATGTAGGTAACGGCGAGGACAAGGGCGGCAACGATTTTGACGTGGTTTATTTTGATCAATCGACCAATCTGCACTGGGTCTGGGATAGTCTGATCATTGACAACGAAAAACTGTCATTCAGCGAAAAGACCGCATGGTTGCTGGAAAAAATCAGTGCTGCCGATTTTCGTGCCTGGAACAATCCCGATCCGCTGGTATGGATTGCCGAAAGTGCTGACTGGCGCGATCAGCTCTACCCGGCTGATATCAGATTGAAGTGGAACTACGATTATCAGTGGCTGCCGGTAATCAATCAGCGTTTGAGCCAGGCTGGTGTGCGGGTGGCAGCATACCTGAACACCTTGTTCGTACCGGTGGCAGCAATGCCACCGCCCGTTGCTGCTGAGTAACGCTCTCTGGCGCCAGCACCGAAGTTCAGCACCATAGTCCAGCGCCATAGTGATGGCAACAGGCGGATTTTGACGGTCTTCCTGGCGATGAGACCAGGCGCAAGTTCATCCTCAGCATGCCGTTGACAGAGCAATAGGTTCATCTGGCAGTGCCCTGATCCGGCAAGGTCTGGATCAATCCCGCTTGCACATACGCATGATCTCCGCCTGGTGTCTTGCCACCGTACGGCGCCCCTCGGCAATGGTCTCGTCGGCGCGATAAAACTCCAGCAATCCCACCTGCGACAATTGCGGAGCGAGTATCAAATCGGGCGGGTCGCCTGCCAGGCGGCTGCGGGTGATGCGATCGTGCACGATATTGATCGAGGCAGCTATGGAGTCGAACATCCCCGGTACCGCATCTGCAGCGTCATTCTGGAACAATGCCGCCGTGTAATTGCGAACCTTGTCCAGCAGCCCGGGTGGTTCTTCCGACGGCAACTGGCCGCTCGGTTGTGCACGCTCAGTCAACGCTGCGGGCTCGGTCTCCAGATACAGGCCACCAACGATGTTGTTCAGGTTGACGGCAATAACGACATCGGCATCCAGCGCCCGGCATACCGACACCGGCACCGGGTTCACCAATCCACCATCGACCAGCCAGTCATGCTCGCGGCGAATTGCCGGAAACAGGCCGGGCAAAGAAATTGATGCCCAAACCGCGTCCAGCAGCGGGCCCTCACGCAGCCACACTTCCCGGCCGCTATGCAGCACCGTGGCCACCGCAGCATACACCTGCTCGCAATCGCTGATCTGCAATTCATCATGACACAGATGCTGATTCAAAAAGCGATGCAAGCGCACGGTGTTGACGAAGCCTGAAAAAGTACGGTTGATCTCGAAAAAACCGACTGTCTGAAGTTTGGTCAGCGACAGTACCCATTGTTCCAGACTGTCCAGATTGCCGCTGACGTAAGCCGCGCCCACCAATGCGCCAATCGAGGTGCCGCAGACGATGTCCGGGCGAATGCCCATGGCTTCCAGTTCCTGGATAATACCAATGTGCGCCCAGCCGCGGGCTGAGCCGCTGCCCAGCGCCAAACCAATTTTGTACCGTTTGTGGTGCTTGCTCATGTCATCGGCATCATTTTGACTGTTGTGCTTGCGCTTAAAATAAGAGTTTCAAGCAGTCAGGCCTGCCGGGCCGGTGGCAACAATGGAATATGCTCGCGCAGTTCCTTGATGTGCAGGATGACTGCCTCACGATAATCATCAGTCAGTGGCAATTCATGCAGTTTTTGCAGGGTATTTTGCAAATGAGTGCTCACTGCCTGATCGCGTTGACCGTGTTCGCGAATCTGTCCAAAAGCCGCGTCCAGCAGATTGCTGTAGCCCATGCGTGGCTTGCTGATGCGCAGTATCCCTTGGGCGTCATAAAGGCGAGCAGCCGGCAATTCGCGATCGGCTAGCAGCGACAGTCCGGCCGCGAGTTGATCAATGCAGTTAATGGCGGTGAACGGGTCATTGATGCCGGGTGACAGCGCGCGCACGGCAATTTCTACCAGTTGATCCAGCGCAAAGCTGAGGTCCTGAGTGGCCGTGCGTTCGTTGCCGATGCTGAAGGCAGCAAGCAATTCGTTGAGCAAGTCGTCGGCGATTGACTGAGCTGGCCGCAGCGTCGCAATCACCTGGCCAATGAGCACAAACTGGCCGGGATAAACCGGCAGCCGCAGATGCAGATCATGACTGCTTGCTTGCTGCAGCAGGGCATCGAAATCAATTGCCTGGACATACCCCGAACGCGGCGTGATCAGATCACGCAGCTGCCCTGGATCTGTATCCTCCTCCTGATCCGGTTGCGACCGCCCGGTCGGCTTAGTGCCGGTATCGATTTGTGGCAGCATTTTCAGGCGCGCCATCAAGGATCGAGACACATCGTCGATGACCCTGGGTGCCTGAATGAAGGTGGCAATGTGGTGAATGTAGAAAATCAGCACAAAAAAGCTGCCTGCTCCAAATGCCAGTGTCAATGTCATCAGCAGATAATTCAGGTTGACACCGCTGACTGTGCTGTCCACCAAGGTCAGTGCGAACAGGCTGAACATGAACGTGGCGATAAAGGTGCCCAGAGTCAGTTGTGCCACACCTTGCTTGAGAAAGTTTTTCAGCAGGCGTGGTCCGAACTGACTGGCAGTCAGTGACAGCACCACAATCGAGACCGAAAACACCACGCTGGCGGTACCAATGGCCGTTGCCGCCACCGTGGCTAAAACACTGCGCACCGTGGCCACATCCAGATTTTGCAGGTGCACAAAGAAAGCCAGTTGCAACAACTGCTCGGGCAACAATTGATGCAGTAGCTGCTGTGCCGGTACCAGTAGCAAGCCAACCACGGCCATGATTGACGGGATCACCCAGTAACTGGACTGCAGCTGTTCCAGCCAGCGTTTGAAGCGCAGTTTCATGCTGGTATTATGGCCTGTTGCGCGCGTCGATGTCAGCCAACTGTTGGTCTTTGCTGATGGCGATGTCAGTTGCTCAATGTCTGCCAAGACTGTGGGCCAGTTGCTCCGGCGTCAGTCATGTGGCAGCGTGGTGTCCTCCAGCATGCTGGAGTTGACCAGTGCATTGATGTAGAGCTGTTCAGTACCGCGCCAGAAAGCCCGGAAGTTGGCATTGAAGGCGAACCGTACCGAACTGCCCAGGCCAACGCGTTCGGCTATCAGCAGTGGCTGGTTGTGGAGCTGTTCCAGCATCCAGTCACTGGCATAACCGGCTGCCAGTTGTGGTTTTTCGCTGAGGCGCAGTGGCGTGCTCCAGGCATTATCGCTGGCTTGCAGACGGATCAGGTCGTTCAGCAACACCGGCATGGAGTCGTTGTAGATGCCGGTCAGCAGCGGGTGCGTGGTATCAGCGTCGGCATAAAATATCGCGCCGCCCAGTACTCGTTTGGCAGCGGCCTGCTGGTGATCGGAATAGTGTTGAATACCCAGCTGGGTACGTGATTGATCATTAACGTCCACCAGCTCCTTGAGCAATCTCTGCACCCGTGCGGCTGTGGTTTCATCGATCGGCGCGGGCTGATCGCCAGCACTGCTAGCATCGGGAGCGGGCTTGGCAAACAGCGCGCCAGCCCATTCGGCGCTGTGTTTTTGTGTGATCAATATGCCGCCGGCGCCGACCCAGGCAAGCAATGCATCGTACCAGTCATCGGGGATCGCCGTGTAGTCAGCATCAGCCAGCAGCAGGTGCGTATAGTCACGCAGATCCGGCAGCTCCTGACTGATATCCAGCATTGGCAGCGGCAGGCCCAGGCGACGATCGATCAGGTGCCAGATATGGCCGGCTTCCATGGCATTGATACCAGCACCCGTCAGTAGCAGTGGTCGGACGGGTTGTAGTGGCTGGATACCCGGCGAACCGAGATCGACACCGGCATAATTGAGCCCGGAATCCAGCGCCTGCAGTGTCACCGGCCAACGTTGTAAATGCTCATTGATGCTGGCAATGACGCCAGCACGGTCGACATTGTGGCGCAACATCACAATGAAATCGCCACGCGCAACGCTGCTGTCGACCTGCAACTTGCGCTGCGGATTGATGACCCGATACACCGGCACATCCGCATTGGCCAACGCCAGCGCCAGCGCACTGGCGTCCAGACTGTCGCCAGCGAAGCGCCAGGCGAGGGTATCGCTGGCGGCTGCTAGCTGCCTGGACGGTACGGTTTCGGCGGCATTCATGGCGCTGTTGGCAGGCACTTTTGCCAGTTGGCTGAACTTCAGGTTGTAGGCCAGCGGCAAGGTCCAGGCCGAAACATCGTAAAAAGTATTGTCTTCAAATTCGCTGCGCTGTTCGAAGATGGCTTCGATCAACGCCGACTGTCTTTGTTGTACCGCTACCACGAAGCTGCTGTCGGCAGCAAAATCCATGCCATTGGCGCGCACTGGCTGCTGCAATCGACCGACTTCGATCTGATGCTGCTGCAACAGCTTGACCAGCTCCGGCGCACGCTTTGCAGTACCGCGATCACTGAAAATCCAGGCGCGGTGTTCAAGCTGTGCGGCGCGTTTGGCGGCTGCTTTGAAGAACTGCTGTTGCCAGTCCAGCAACTCACTGCGCAAGGCATGGCCGCCGCGCAGCGTGGACAGGCTGGTGGCAAAGTGATTGCGGATTGCGTCACGGAAACTGAATGTGCCATTGGCAGAGTCTGTCAGATGCCCGCGGGCTGAGGCTTGCTCGAACAAGATACCGATGCTGCCCTGGATATCGGGGTAGGTTGAACCCTTGCCGTAATAAAAGTCGTCAAAGCGCTCGCGGGTGAAGTAACGGCTGCCGATGGCATCCAGGGCGGCAGCGTGATAGCGTCCCAGGGCTTCGGTCAGGCGCACGTTTTCGGCTGCGGTCAAGGGGTTTTTGCGCTCTGGTACGCCGGGCTGGAAAAAATACCCGGCGTCGCTACCCTGCTCATGGTAATCGCCGAAGATGTTCGGCTGCCAATGCTGGAACTGCTGCACGCGAGCAACTGATTCGGGCTGCGTCAATGGCAGCCAGTCGCGGTTCAAATCAAACCAGTAATGGTTGAAGCGCCCGCCGGGCCAGGCCTCGTTATGCTCGCGATGCAGCTTGTCGGCCACCGGCTGTTGGCCCTGGTGCATGTTGGCCCAGGTGGCGAAGCGGCCCAACCCGTCCGGGTTCAGCATCGGATCGAGGATGATCACGGTGTTTTCCAGCAATGCCTTGACCCAGTCAGCTTCACTGGCAAGCAGGTAATAGGCCACCAGCATGGCAGCATTGCTGCCGCTGGCCTCATTGCCGTGGATGCTGTAGCCCAGCCAGATCACCAGTGGCCCATCACCGGCAATGTGTTGTTGCCGCAACTGCTCCAGCTGGTGCTGATTGTCGGGACTGGAAATGTACATGTGCAACAGTGGCCGCTGCTCATGGGTTTTGCCGATGACCTTGAGACTGGCACGATCCGAGGCCGCCGCCAGCTGTTGAAAGTACTGGTTGATCTGCTCCGGCCGGGCGTGCCAGCGGCCCACCGGCCAGCCAAGTTCACTGGCCGGCGTGGGGATGGCGTCGTTGAATGGCTCACCGCCAGGCAAGATATCATCACTGGCGACTGCGCACGCAAGCGTGCTCATGAACAAGGCAATTATCAGCAGACGTGGCATGGGTTAGTATCCTGTAGCAGGTGAATTCAATGAGCCTGAGATGGGCAATGCCAGCAGCTCTCCATGACTTGCATGCTGGCGCCGATCGGGCTGCCCGGTGGCGTAGCCAGCATCGGTGGCAGTGGCTCTGTGGCTGGTGCAGGACGTTGCAACTGCTGTTCGATACGCTGCGCCAGCCACTGTCGCTGAGCCAGCAGGCTGGCCGGTGCGCGGCGCTTCAGCAAGCGCTGTTGCAGTTGCTGCAGTGCCTGCTGCAGACTGACTGCCAGGCTGGCGGAAGTCGCTGTGGCGTGTACTTGCAGCAAGGCCGCTACGTAGCGCTGCTGCAGCACTGCGGCCAGACCCAGCAGGCGTCGGTCGTTGGCCGAGTCAGCGTCGGCATAGGCCGAAATTTGGTGCTCCAGTTGCTGCTCGATACGGTCCAGCAAGCTGCGTACGCCGGGTAATTGCTGGTCACGCAGATGAAACTGTTGCAACCGCTCCAGTCGTTGCGGGTCAAGCAGCGCGGCATAGCTCAGATCAGCTGCGGTTTCGGCCGCAGCCAGCAGATCAAAGGCCACGCCGGTACGTTGCTGGAAGCCTTCTTCCGGCACTTCGAACCAGAGCCCATGGTTGACTGGCGGCAACAACTGCAGCAAGTCTTCGGGCACATTCAGTAACTGAGCATTCAGGGTTTGCAGCAGCGCCTGTATGGCGCGTTCCTGTTGCTCGGCAGAGGCGATGCGGACCGCCGGCTTTGCTCCATTGGTCGGCTGGCGATAATCAAAATACAGACCGCCAATGGGTTTGGCCACAGCGTTGAGCTGGTAGCGGTGATAAAGATAAATGGGTGTCAGTACCTCGCGCAGAGCGGCCAGTGGTCGATGCTGCTGGATCTGGTCGCTGTCGAAGTTCTGCAATGCCAACTGGCGTACTGCGAGCACGTTGTCGAGTTCGGTAACCGCATCGTTGCCATTGTCCCAGACTGCAGCTTGCGGATGTGCGGTGCCAATGCCACGCGCGTGCTCGTCGGTGACGAACAGCAAGCCGTCGTGTCGGGCCTTCTCCAGCAGCGCATGCAGCTGTTGCTGCTCCGTTTCCGGATGGGTGAATTCGGTGTACAGCCAGCGCGCGGTGAGGATATCCCAGGCGCCGATGCCATCAGTGTAGGCACGGCTGAAATCCAGTTCATGATCTGCTGTGATCTGCACCCACGGTGCTGGATAATCCATCACCGAAGCGCGATCGTTGCTGGAGGCAGCAAAATTATGCCCGAAGCCCAGCGCATGACCGACCTCGTGGGCGGCCAGTTGGCGGATGCGGTTCAGCGCCAGTTGCACCGGATCGTCTGCGCTGCCTGTGCCGCTGTGAGTTGTGCCGGCCAGTCCTTCAAAAATCATGCGGTCATGGCGAATGCGCTGGGAACCAAGAATGACATGACCCTTGATGAATTCGCCGGTGCGCGGGTCGATAATGCCACCGCCGTAGGACCAGCCGCGGGTCTGGCGGTGTACCCACTGCACTGTGTTGTAGCGTATATCCAGCGGATGCACGTCGGCTGGCAGGATCTCGACCCGAAAGCCATCAGCGAAACCGGCAGCGGCAAAGGCAGTCTGCCACCAGGAAGCACCCTCCCGCAAGGCCTGTTGAATGTCAGTCGGGGCACCGGCGTCGATATAAAACACGATCGGCTTACGCACACCACTGTCGGCATTACCGGGCTCGACATGCTGCAAGCGATGACGCATGACCAGACCCTGCAACAGTGGCGCCGACAAGGGTGTGGCGTAGTCGTAATAGCCCAGTGTGAAGGTGCCGGTGCGCGGATCCGCCTTGCGCGTCTGGAAACCTGCTGCAGGCAGTCGCACAAAGCTGTGATGCTGGCGCAGTGTGACGTGGTTGGGGTCGGCAGCGGTGGCGCTGACTTCGGCGCCTGGCTGATCCGAGCTAAAGGTCATGTAGGCGTCGATTTCGACATTGTCGGGAAACACCAGCAGTGAAGGCAGATCGGGCAGGGAACGCTCAGCTGCCAGACTGAAGGAATTTTCGCCTTCGCGCAACGCCAGGCCCAGGTTTAGCAGGTCGCTGGTGAGCAGGCCGGACAGATCAATCAGCAACTGCTGCTGCTCGTTGCTGGCGATGATGTCGGTGGACCAGATGAACGAGCTGGCAAACGAGGCCTGTACGGCAGCCTGTTCCAGCAGATTATCGGTGTCGGCACGATAGCGCAGGTTTTCCACTTCAGCGATGACCCGGTTGCCGATACGGCGCAGATTCAGGAGTTGACCGCTGTTGCCCCAGCCACGATCCAGCCCCACCGAGTTGGAACCCAGCCCGCCGGACAAGCGCATTGCGTGGATCAGCCGTAGCAGGCTGCCGTGTTCATCAGCAGCAGGCAGCAGCGCCAGAATTCGCCCCTGTTCGGGGTCGCGATAAAGCTGCATAAAGCCCTGCTCCAGCTGCAGTCCGGCGATCGCCTCGCTGAAACTGATTGTGGTTTCAGCGGCGTTGGCTGGCTGAGGATTGGGCTTGTCGGTGGCGGCAAAGGTTTGCGCCGAGACGGCGCAAACCAAGCTGGCACAGGCCAGCAGACAGGGCTTTTTCAAGGTGCGATTCCAGATGACTCTGGTCACCCCACGGTGAGACGCGTATCCAGGTCGCGCAGGCTGAACAATGCCCAGCAGCCGGCCAACATCGGGATGGCGGCAAAGAACAACAGGTTGTTGAACGGATCCAGGTATTGGGGAATGGTGGAGATCGTGGATACCCCATGGAGAATGAAGACCAGACCGTAACTGATGCGTTTTTTGAAGCCGATGACGAACGCCAGCAGCAGCAACAGCTCCAGGATACCGATGATCATGAAGACATTGGCCTCAAGTCCACCGATTTTGTAGAAATTGGCATAGACACCAGCAGAATGCTGGGGGTTGATGAATTTGTCCAGTGTCCACATCAACATAACAACAAAAATGGACAATCTAAGCAGTACGAGGGCGTTGGCAATTTTGGGCTGGTTGGACATGCTGGTCTCCGCAGGTAAAGGGAAGCTCATCTTAACAAAGTGCGAATGTATGGTCGACCTGATGCGATAGCAGCCATGATTGCCAGGATATCTAGCACTTTCGGCACTTGCGACCAGGCCGCAATGCAGTAACAATAACTACTGAGACCAGCGACAACCCTGGCGTCGGGTTGCAGCCAGGATGCGCCATTCAAATGAGTTTGAGCATGCTGTTGTTGTCAGGTCAGAGGCTAAATAATAATTCTTACAAACCAGGGCCGCCAAGCAGATATGACCAGCGCCAAAACCATCAATGAATACCTCAATGTGGGCCCGCAGGATCAACGCCGCGAGTTGGAAGAGATCAAGCGCCTGATCGAAAAAAACCTGCCCGCCGCCAGACCTGGCATCGGCCCGAGTGGTTTTCCTGAGTACACCATCGGTAAGCAGTGGCGAGCCGGGTTTGCCTATAAACCAACCGGCCCGGTGATTTACCTGATGGCACCGGAACTGCTGGCTGAGTATGCAGAGGACCTGAAGCCGGTGCGGGCCAGTAAGACCTGTCTGCGCTACCAGTCAGCGCGTGGCCTGCCGTTTGGCAAACTGACCCACATCATCACCAGCATTTTGCAGCAGATCAATCAGTCCGTCTGACTGGGCCGGTCTGACTGGAATCATCGCCCAGCAAAAGCTCGAACCCTTGGCCCGGCCTGGTAGCAACGCTGGCCACCGCCTGCGTGTAAGCCGTCGTTAGCCCGCCTATTTCATGAAGGGTTCGAGGAGCAGGGCGAAGCTGGCTAAGCAGGTTGGACGATCGTCCGCAGAAGCCAGTGGGCCACGCGAGTAGTTCGGTAACGCTCAGAGCCAATGTGCCGGTGCGAATCAAGGCGCGGTTTGCAGGCAATGGCCGCTCCCTTGCCAAGAAACGCAACGCCGAGTCGCACCGGCACAGTGGCTCCCGGTGGGCCGCCGCACAAGGGCCGAGGGCTGCGTTGCACTCGCTTGAATTGACTACGGCCAGTCCTGCGCTCGCGCGCCTTGTCCACGGCGCTTGTGCGACGGCTG
>JAJFKZ010000010.1 GCA_021772955.1 Gammaproteobacteria bacterium
AATTCAGAGGCTTCCTAATTAAAGCTTGTTTGCGTGATCGTTAGCTCGGGCCAGATCCATCGCCGCACGCATGTCTGCAATGGCCCGCTGCAGGCCGCAAAACACCGCCTCGGCAATCAGCGCGTGACCGATGTTCAATTCGCTGATCTCCTTGAGTGCGGCAACCGGGCCTACATTGTCCAGCGTCAGACCATGCCCGGCGTGCACCCCCAAGCCCAGGCTGCTGGCCAGGCTGGTAGCCTGTTGCAAGCGCTGCAGCTCAGCCACACACTGCGACCCGGCTGCCCCCGCGTAGTCTCCGGTATGCAGTTCGATGGCACTGGCGCCAATGCCAGCTGCAGCCTGTATCTGCTGGGCATCGGCAGCAATAAACAGCGATAACTTGATCCCAGCCGCTGCCAGTCTGGTGCACACGGAGCTCAGCTCCTGCTGTCTGGCATGCACGTTCAGGCCGCCTTCAGTAGTCAGTTCCTCGCGCCGCTCCGGCACCAGACAGACCCAGTCCGGTCGCACCTGCAGAGCAATCTGCAGCATCTCCTCGGTGGCGGCCATTTCCAGATTCAACGGCGCTTGCAGTTGTCGGCGAATGGCATAGACATCGTCATCCTGAATATGCCGACGGTCCTCACGCAAATGCACGGTGATCAGATCGGCTCCACTGGCCACCGCCAACCGCGCTGCCCTGAGCACATCTGGATAGCGTGTACCCCGCTGCTGTCGCAACGTGGCGACGTGATCGATGTTCACACCCAATCGGATGCTGTGCTGCTGATCCATGTAGTGGTCCTTCAATGTGAAAATCACGGATTCAGTTGGTCTGTCATCGTTCAGGGCAAGGCGCGGCTAGCCGTGCAACGCCGATGCCCTGCACCAGAGCCGCAACATCGCCTTAGACGTTGACAAGCCAACTCAACCCTGCGGGCACTCCGATGTGCTCGCTGACCTGAGTGCCCTGCTCACTGCAGCAGATTATAACTGTGCAGCGGTTTGCCATCCAACTCGGTGAGCAAGGCCAGACGCAATAGTCGCCTGCAGGCAGCGAGCTGACCCGGCGCAGTGAACTGCTCGTTTTGCAGGGCCAGCAGCGCATCACCACTGATGCAGTCTGTGCTGTTGCTGGCCACCGTAGCAGTCAACTCCAGCCCTTGGCCGGGGACGAACCGGTAGTACGCTGCGGGATCGATTTGTGCATCGTCTGCTGACAGTGGTAGCGCCACGCCCAGAGCCAGCAACAGGTGTTTTTCGAAGATGCGTAAGGTTACAGCTTCCGGCGTCTGGCTTGCGAGTTGCGCAAGACAGCGCAGATAACACTCGAACATGGCCGGTTCCGGATGCTGTCTGGGCAGCAGCTTATACAGCAACTCGTTCATGTACAGTCCACAATAGAGCCTGCGTCCTTGCAGCAGCCATTGCTGGTCAGAAGATTCTACCGCACGCAAATTTTGCAGTTCACCGCGACCGGACCAGCTCAGACTGAGCAACTGAAATGGCTGCAAACTGGCAGCCCAGCCAGCACGCTTGCGCCAGCCACGAGCAACCACACCGATACGCCCATGCGTAGCACTGAACATCTCCAGCAAGGCGCTGGATTCGCGCCATTCGCGCCGATGCAACAGCACCGCCTGATGAATTTCCAATACACTCATGGCGATCCGGCCACGCCCATTCGACAGCTGCCGTCTGGCACCTGGCACCAGGACACTATTCTGAAAACAGCCCGGACTTCTGCAGCATGTTGACGTTATCGGTCCAGCCTTCTTGCACCCGAACCCACAAGCGCAGATGCACATGGGCATCAATCAGCTTTTCAATGCGTTGCCGCGATGCGCGACCGATCTGCTTCAGGTTTAGTCCGCCTTTTCCGATCAGCATGCCTTTGTGGCTTTCCCGATCCACCCAGATCACCGCACCGATGGTGATCGGTTTGGTGGATTCGTCAAATTCTTCTATTTCCACATGCATGCCATACGGCAGTTCCTTGTGCATGCGGCGCAGCAACTGCTCGCGGACCAACTCGGCACACAGAAAACGCACGCTGCGATCGCTGAGCTGATCGGTGGGATACAGTGGTGGCGACACCGGCAGGTAAGCCGGCAACAGCCGCAACAGCTCGGCAAGACCATCACCACGCAAGGCGCTGATCAGTAAGACCTGTTGATAAAACGGGTCACGTGCATGTTCATCAAGCCAGGGCAACAGTTGCTCGCGGTCGGTCATGCGATCTACCTGATTGACCACCAGCAGCACCGGCGTGGATGATTTTTTCAGCAGCTCAAGAACTTGCTGATCAGTTTGCTGCCAACGCCCGGCACTGACCATGAACAGCACCACGTCGGCATCGGCGACAGCTTGATACACGGCCTTGTTCATACTCCGATTCAGCGCCAGGCCACTGCGCTGCTGCAGCCCCGGTGTGTCCACAAACACCAACTGGGCCGTATCCAGACTGAGAATGCCATTGATGCGATGCCGGGTAGTTTGCGGTTTGTGAGTTACGATACTGACCGATTCATCCACCAGCCGATTGAGCAAGGTGGACTTGCCAACATTGGCTCGCCCGGCAATCGCCACAAAGCCACAGCGATAATCGGCCACTGCTGTCTGATCAGTCATTGTTGTAGTTCTCGCAGCGCCGCAGTGGCGGCTTTTTGTTCTGCCTTGCGGCGGCTGGCTGCTTCGGCTTGCCAGCATTGATTTTGCGCCGACAAACGGCAACTGATGGTGAAGCTGCGATCGTGATCGGGTCCGCTCTGATCGAGCAGTTCATACTGCGGCAGCTCCAGTCCCCGGGCCTGCAGCAGCTCCTGCAGCCGGGTTTTCGGGTCCTTGAGGCTCTCGGCATCAGGCAGCTGGTCGATGCGCGCCTGAAACAGCCGCTCGACCACCGCCTGGACAGCATTGATACCTGCATCCAGATACACGGCCGCCAACAGTGCCTCAAGTGCATCGGCAAGAATGGAGGCGCGCAAGCGACCGCCGGATTTGCGCTCACCCAGGCCCAGCCGCAGGCAATCACCCAGTGCCAACTCGCGGGCAATCTCGGCCAGTGTTTCGCCACGCACCAGTCGGGTGCGCAAGCGACTCAGTGCTCCTTCATCCGCATCGGCATGGCTTTGAAACAGCAGCATGCTGATGCTCGCACCAAGCAAACTGTCGCCGAGAAACTCCAACCGCTCATTGTGGGTTTTGCTGTGACTGCTGTGCGTCAGGGCATGCACCAGTAAGCCGGTATCAGTGAATCGATGGCCCAGGCGTTGCTGTAGTGCAGCTAGCTGATAATCAGGCGTTACGGACATTAATGCCCCAGTCCAAGCACCACGGTATGCTTGAAATTCATGCAGACCTCAACATTACCAACAATGCTTTCACAGTTGCGATAATCCACCACCATCAGATTGCCCGAGCCGGTGCGGCTGAACTTGATGTCCTGCGCGGCGATGTCAGTGATGAAATTGACGTTCAATTTCTGTAACATCCGGCTGCGCATTTGTCCAACACTCATCGCCTCAGAGCGGCTTTCCTCGGCAAGCGCCTGCATGGAGCTTTTTACCGAGTAGAAGTTGATGTAGTGAGGCACCAGTTTCAGCCCCAGATAACCCACCGACATCAGCACCGACAGCACGACGATAAAGCTGATGAAAGTAAGGCCGCGCTGCTGTTTGTGACCAGTCGTGAGCCGCGGCAACGAATTCAAGTTGGTGTCATTGTTCATGGCGATACCCTGATGCCCTGCTAATTGATTGATTATTATGCACTACGCGTTCCGATATGCTAGTTTATCTTATCTCCGACACGATCGAATTCCAGCCAGTGAAACCAGATGAATTTGGCTTTACCGACCAGATTCTGCTCCGGCACAAACCCCCAATAGCGGCTGTCCTGACTGCAGTCTCGATTGTCTCCCATCATGAAATAATGTCCATCCGGCACCACCCAGGATTGTTCTCTTGCACGAGCGCGCGAGGCATTCACCAGCAATTCGTGCTCTGCCTCGCCAAGCTTTTCTATGCGAATTTGTGACGGGATGCTGGGTGCATAACAGCCGCCGGTATCTTCCCCATAATAGCCATTGGTTTTGTGCTCGACCTGTTCGCCATTGATGAACAACGTTTTGTTGCGATAGGTGATGCGGTCACCCGGCAAGCCCACCAGCCGTTTGATGTAATTCATCGACTCGTCCAACGGGTAGCGAAACACCACGACATCACCGCGCTGCGGCTGCCCGACATCAATCACCTTGGTATTGATCACCGGCAGTCTGACACCGTAGGCGTATTTGTTGACGACGATAAAATCGCCCACGGTCAGGGTCGGAATCATGGAGCCACTGGGAATCCTGAACGGTTCGTACAAAAATGATCTGAGCAGCCAGACAAACAGCAACACCGGAAAAAACGAGCCAATGTATTCGATAATCTGCCACACCTTGGGCACATCATCGTGTCCGGCAGCCAGCCGCTGCTGGCGACGGGGTTGCAGCACAAAGCGTGCGACCAGCCACAGCACCAGGGTCAAAAACACCAGCAGTGTGAGTATCAGGGTAAAGTTGAAATACATTACTTATGGCTTCCTTATCTGCGACATGATGATCAATCAGTGGTATTCAATGCGGCCAGAAAGGCTTCCTGGGGAATCTCAACACGGCCAACCTGCTTCATGCGTTTTTTGCCTTCCTTTTGTTTTTCGAGCAATTTTCTTTTCCGCGAAACGTCACCGCCATAACACTTCGCGGTCACATTTTTGCGCAAGGCCTTGACCGTGGTTCTGGCAATCACGTGGCTGCCGATGGCGGCCTGTATGGCAACTTCAAACATTTGTCTGGGTATCAGCTCACGCATTTTTTCGGCCATTTCCCGACCGCGCCGTTCGGCATCGTTGCGGTGCACCACCAGCGATAGCGCATCCACTCGTTCGCCGTTGATAAGGATGTCAACACGCACGAATGGACCGGCTTCGAAGCGTTCAAAATGATAATCAAACGAAGCATAACCACGACTGACCGATTTCAATCGATCAAAGAAATCCAGCACCACTTCAGCCATCGGCAGTTCATACACGATCGATACCTGCTTGCCCAGAAAGCGCATGGATTTCTGCCGACCACGCTTTTGCTCGCATAAGGTGATGACTGCACCGACGAATTCCTGCGGCAGCAACAGGTTGGCGATGATCATCGGCTCGCGAATTTCGGCAATCTTGTTCACCGCTGGCATGGCCGAGGGGTTTTCCAGCTTGATCACTTCACCATCGGTCATCAGCACTTCATAAATGACCGTCGGTGCAGTGGTGATCAGATCGATATCGTATTCGCGCTCCAGCCGCTCCTGCACGATTTCCAGATGCAGCATGCCCAGAAATCCGCAGCGAAATCCAAAGCCCAGTGCATCGGAGGTTTCTGGCTCGAAATACAGCGCAGCATCGTTCAAGCGCAGCTTTTCCAGCGCATCACGCAGATCGGCATAATCATCGGCAGCAACCGGAAACAGGCCGGAAAACACCCGTGGCTGCATGACCATGAAACCTGGCAGGGGCTGACTGGCCCCGGCCTTTGCCAGAGTCAGGGTATCTCCGACCGGGGCGCCATGCACGTTCTTGACGCTGGCCACCAGATAACCTACTTCGCCATTACCCAGATGATCGGTGGGCTTGCGTTTGGGCGTGAACACGCCGAGCTGATCAACCTGATGCACAACACCGGTGGACATGACCTTGATCTTGTCGCCTTTGCGCACTTCGCCGTCGACGATACGAATCAGTGACACCACGCCCAGATAGTTATCAAACCACGAATCTATGATCAGCGCGCGCAGTGGCTTGTCAGTATGATTCTGTGGTGGTGGAATCAATTTGATGATCGATTCGAGTACTTCGCGAACACCTATGCCGGTCTTGGCACTCACCTCCAGTGCTGCACTGGCATCAATACCGATGACGTTTTCAATCTCGGCACGCACGCGCTCGGGTTCGGCGGCCGGCAGATCGATCTTGTTCAGCACCGGCACCACTTCCAGCCCCTGCTCAACAGCGGTATAGCAATTGGCGACGCTCTGCGCTTCGACCCCCTGTGCCGCATCGACCACCAGCAACGCACCTTCACAGGCCGACAGCGACCGCGAAACCTCGTAGGAAAAATCCACGTGTCCCGGTGTATCGATGAGATTCAACTGATAGGTGTTGCCGTCATCAGAGAGATAGTTCAGGCGCACACTCTGTGATTTGATGGTAATCCCGCGCTCGCGCTCGATGTCCATGCTGTCAAGCACCTGTTCGGACATTTCCCGCTCACTCAGACCATCGCACAGGCGTATGAAGCGATCAGCCAGCGTGGACTTGCCGTGATCAATGTGCGCGATGATGGAAAAATTGCGGATGTGGGCAGTCATGGGATGTCTGTTAGCTGAATGGCATAGTATAAAGCGCCAGCCATCACAAATGGCTGGCGCTGTTGCTGTGGCACCTCAGTGCTGAATCAAGCGCGCTGGTGGCTTGTAGCAGAATCCATGCGTCACTGCTTGTCCGGCTGTGGAGCAAGTCATTGCGCATCGATTGCCGTCAACCCCCTCAGCGGTCGGTTTCCTCACTCAGCGGTTCCGGCGTATAGGCTCGGAAAGTGCTGATGCCGTCACGGTAAATCAGCAACGCCACCGAACGTCCGGGTTTGACGTCATCAACCAGCTTCCGGAATTTGCTCAGGTCATCGATTGATTCGTTGTTCAGCATCAGGATCACGTCGCCCTTTCGCAGCCCGGCCCGATAGGCGGCATCGCTCTCGACATCGGTGATGATCACCCCGCCTTCGGGATTACCCAGTTGATCACGACGCTCATCACTGATGCTTTCTACCGCCAGGCCCAGCACGTTGGAGCGGATCTGTTCATCGGCGCTACCACCGCCGCCAGCCAACGAGCTGTTGTTGAGTTCCTTGATCTCTGCGGTCAGTGTTTTCAGATCACCGTCACGAAACACCTTGACCTTGACCTTGCTGCCCGGTGGCGTAGTGCCCACCATTGGCGGCAGCTCGTTATACAGGTTGATGGGTTCGCCATTGAACTCGACAATGATGTCACCGACCTTGATGCCGGCCTTTTGCGCGGCACCACCTTCTTCAATTCGATTCACCAGTGCGCCGCGCGGTCGATCCAGGTCAAAAGCATCGGCCGTTTCACGTGTCACCACTTCAATGCCAACACCTAACAATCCGCGCGACACAAAGCCCTTGTCACGCAGTTGCGCAACGCTGTTGGAGGCAATTTCACTGGGTATCGAAAACGACAGACCAATATAGCCACCGCTGTTGCTCAGGATCCAGGAATTGATGCCAACCACTTCGCCATTCATGTTCAGCAGTGGGCCACCGGAATTACCCCGGTTGATGGCCACATCCGACTGAATGAATGGCACGTACTGCTGTTGCGCATTCTGACGCCCCTTGCCGCTGACGATGCCAGCTGTCACGGTTTGTTCAAAACTGAACGGCGAACCAATCGCAACCACCCATTCGCCGCGTTTCAGGCTGGTGCTGTCACCAAATTTCAGGTACGGAAAACTTTCATCACTGTCGATCTTGAGCAAGGCGATGTCGCTGGCCTCATCGGTGCCGATCAGTTTGGCCTTGTATTCGCGACGGTCTTCCAGCCGCACCATGATTTCATCGGCACCATCGACTACATGATTATTGGTTACCAGATAACCATCACTGGAAATGAAAAAACCGGAGCCACCGGAGCGTCGATCCGGCTGACCACGCTGGAAGCCTTCCCCGCGTGGATCAAAGAAACGGCGAAAGAACTCCGGCATGTCCTCAGGCATTTGCTGAGGTGCATCATTACTTTGCGCATTCGGGCGTGAACCGAAAGCGATGGTCTCGATATTGACCACCGCAGCCGCCGCCTGATCGACCAGACCGGTAAAATCCGGCAGGTTCTTTTGCGCCAGAGCGATACTTGCCGAGCAGCTCATCAGCACGAGTACCAGCATGGCATGCAGATAGCCGCTATAGCTTGATTTGGCTTGGGTTGAATACTTCATTTTATCTTCCTAAAGAAAGTTTATTGGAATCAGTTGTTTTTGCAAATGTTGTGTCAGTGCCTGAATCTTCAATGGCTGCGGTGTTGAGCAGCAGCAGTGCCACACTCGGCAATTCCGTACTGGTCCGAGCTTACGCTACGGGTGATGTGCAGTGTATCTGCAGCGCGCAACGAGGCGCGGCGCGCCAGCCACCAGCCACCGGCAAGGCCAGCCAGCAAGGCCAACAGCACTGCGCCATCCACCCAGGCTTGATCGGCAAACCAGTATTGCGCCAGGCCGGCGGACAGCAGCAGCAACAGCAATGGTAACCCATACCAGTACGTGGCCATGTGATTGATGGCGCGCGCATCGGCTTGCAGCATTACCTGCTCACCGACCGTCACCCGCAGCGCTGAAGGCAATCTGAACACCTGTTGCTGTTGGCTGAGCAAACGGCTGAACAAACCGGCGCCGCAGCCTCGACCTTCGGCACAGGCCTGACAGGCCGCCACAGGCAGGATGCGTAAGCTGATCATTTGCAGTTGCGCTGAATCCGCTCCGGATCTCGAGGCGACTGCACTGGTAACGTCACTGGTAACGTCACTGGTTACGCCGCTGGTAGTGCCACAGCTAGTGTTACCGGCACCAGCAACAGCCTCCACTGCGATCACTTCAGCTATCTGGATCGGCATTCATCCCTCCAGCTTGATTCTATACCTGGCGATCAGCGCTGGACCGTCGGTCCAGGCTGTTGCAGTCCTTGTTCTTGCGCAGCATTTCACCCTGCCGGCATGTCTTTTTCAGACCGTTTCTGCTCGCCGTCATCCAATTGCGCAGCAGTGGTGAGCCTGACCATGGACCCGCCCAGCATGCGCAACGATCGATACGGCGCTGCGCCCAACGCGGTAATACTGACGTTATCGACCATGCGCCGGTAGATGTTCATCACGCCAACTCGACTGGCTGGCAGCTCGGTATCGGTGTCGGCACCATCGTGTTGTTCTATGTAGACTGAAATCTGCGACAAGCCATCGCTGTAGAGCAGATGGTCGAGCATGTGGCCATCCTCCTGCAGGTTCTGCTGGTGCGCGACCAGGCTGTAACCACGTGGTGGATTCACGCATTGCCAGGATAAACCGCGGCGGCGATTTGAGGCAGTTGCTGCAGCTGATTCTGATCCGCTTGCCGTCAACGGATCATTTGCAGCCTCTGCTTCGGACCAACCTGCTTCAGCCATGCGCTGACCGGTCAATGGATTGATGTCTGATTCTGGTTGCAGTCGCATGCGCTTGCTGGCATTTCTGTTGCCAGCAGGCAACGTCGGTCCGGCAACAACCTCACCACGATGGTCGTCACCAATGTCGATATCGGTAAACACGAGCTTTTCCAGCACCTCACCCTGGCGGTTCAGCAACAGTTGCTTGAGCAGCATGCCAGTACGTATTTCCAGCCAGTACTCGAAACCGTAGCGCAGATTATCCTGCGGCAAAATCTGAATTTGACGGGCCTGATTACCGGCAATATTGTCCAGCCCACCGACCGAGAAGCGGTAATTGGAAGAAGCGGTCAGCAAGTGACTTGCCGGCAGCCGGGTAAACTGGCTGTAGTTGAGGATCGGTGGATTGTCTGTGGCGGGCGATGTGGTCTGCACCAGATTGTTGTCGCGCAGAATTTCCAGCTGTTCGTTTTCAAACGAGTATAACCTTTCCCTGACGCCGCGATAATCACGCTGGTGCTCGATGCGCAGCAAGCGCACCGATGCACCTTGCTGGTAGACAAAGGTGCCACGATAGTTCAGTTGCTCTACCGCCAGCGCCATGCGCTCAAGCCAGTGGATGGCCTGTTTTCGCTGTTCTGCTTGTTGCTGTTCAGATAGCGCGCTAGCGTCACCAGATGCCGGTTCCGTAGCCTGCACACAGGCTGCGCCCAGCAGCACAAACAACAGCCACGCGTGTAACCCGGACCTTGGCCCGCTGCGTTTGCCGTTGGGTAAATAGTTACTGCTGTGGTGCATCAACAAAGTGCTCTAAGCTGACAGGCCCGATGGCTGATGGAGGTCTTGCATCTGGCTGCTGACAATACGATCAATGCCGTAGCAGCGTTACTTGGCATCAATGGATATGATTGGTTGCTGCACATCGATCATTTGCATGTAGTCGTCCTGAGCCACAGCAGGCTGCTGCTCAACAATGAGTTCGACGTCTTTTGACAACAATGGCGCATAGGCAGTAAAGCCGACCCGGCCCGACCCGGACGCCAATTGGCTGTGCCGCAGCATGTAGTTGTTGATCTGCTGCCTGAACAAAACGCTGTCTTCGGTATAGTTGACGGGTATCGCGCGCGCATTGAACTGGTCCTGCAGCGCATTGCTGCGTGGTGCAAACGACTCGCTCGCTGCGGCCGCAGCAGCACCGTCCTGGTTGTTGACCAACAGCGTTTCGGCCGCACCACCAGAGCCGGGCAATACCTCACCCGGCTGCAATACCAGTGAGTTGAAACCAAACAATGCCAACGCTGCAACGCTGGCGGCAATAGCAAGACCAGCTATTTGCTGACGCCAACCGGCCGTCACGCCACGACTTGCTCGGGAAGCTTGAGCCCTGACCGCAGCTGCAAATCCAGGCACCTGCTCAGCCTGGCTGGCGCTTTGATGACTACCTGCTTCAAGTTGAATACGCTGCTGCAAGCGCACCAAAAAGCTGTTATCAATCGGCTGGATCTCCGCTTCGCGCAGGTAATGCCGCAGCAGATGCAAACGGCCCCACTGCGCGGCCACGGCGCAATCGTCAGCAATGCACTTGAGGGCAAACTGGGCGCGATCTTGGCTCAGTTCACCATCCATTAGTGCGCTGATTTCCTGGCGCCGCGTCTCGCTGTTGAATTGATCGTTCATGAATTGGCCTGGCTATAGGTGGTTTGCTGGAGTTCGGTTTTAGGGTGTTCGTTCAGTTGCTGTTCAGTTTCGCATTCATTATGACCTGCTGACTTTGTCAAGGTTCTGTCACTCGCGATGGTTTTTTTAGCCGCTGCAGTTGCAAGCTCCAATAGATTGATCGGAGTTGGCGAATTGGCTCGACGCAATCGATTGAAATAACTGACCGCAAGCACAGCACGCATCGCCAATACCAGCATCAATCCAGTAACGGGCGCAATTGCTGATCGATGGCTTCACGGGCACGGAATATCCGCGATCGCACCGTGCCGATCGGGCAATCCATGGTAATGGCAATCTCATCGTAGCTCATGCCTTCCATTTCTCGCAGGGTGATGGCCGTGCGCAGATCATCGGGCAGACCAGCGATGGCCTTATCGATCGCAATCTGCAGTTCGGCGCGCGCCAGTTCCTGCTCGGGGCTGGCGGAATCCTTGAGACGGCTGTCGCCGAGGATGAATTGTTCGGCATCCTGGGCATCCAGGTCACTGGCCGGGGGCCGCCGCGACATCGATACCAGGTGATTTTTGGCCGTGTTGATAGCGATACGATACATCCAGGTGTAAAACGCACTTTCGCCGCGAAAACGGCCAATCGCGCGGTACGCCTTGATGAATGCTTCCTGCGCCACATCCAACGCTTCGGCATGATCATGCACATAGCGGGTGATCAGGCTGACGATCTTGTGCTGGTATTTCAGCACCAGCAGATCGAATGCCTTCTTGTCACCCTGCTGCACACGTTCGACCAGAAGTTGATCGATTTCTCTTTCGCTCATGCGATCCGGTTCCGACTTGGGCCCGCTGTGGTCACAGACTTTGCTCCTGTTCCAGGGCTTGCCAGGCGCTTGTTCCAGCAAAGCGGATGATGTATCAATGACAGCTGTGGTCGACATATCTGACATGAACCTGCTCTTGTCGATGAAGATATGCCTGTGACCAGTGCCAGCGCACGTGGTTCAACCCCAGCTACTACCTAAGCTACTACCTAAGCTACTACGATACAGCAGATGATGGCATTTTATGAACTTGCAAGCCAAAACCAACATACAACAATCCTGACGCTGCGGGTGACTGTGACGGACTATAATAGATGGTTTGCAACATCAAAGGCTTATTTTTATGGACTTTCTCAAGCAGCTGGGCATTCAACGACACAACGCTGGCAGTTGGTATGGCCAATGGTCTGACACCACAGACCAGGGCCAGATTGACGCCATCAATCCATCCACAGGTGAAGTCATCGCCAGTGTCCATGCCAGCTCTGTAGCCGATTATGAACGGGTTATCGCAACCTCGCAGCAGGCCGCCAGCGCCTGGCGGCAGTTACCAGCTCCACAGCGCGGTGAGGCAGTACGCCTGGTCACCAATGCGCTGCGTGATTACAAGGACGCGCTGGGTAGCCTGGTCAGCCTGGAAATGGGCAAGATCAAACCGGAAGGTGATGGCGAAGTTCAGGAAATGATCGACATTGGTGATTTTGCTCTGGGTCAGTCGCGCATGCTCTACGGCAAGACCATGCATTCCGAGCGACCGGTGCACCGTATGTATGAACAATGGCATCCGCTGGGCGTGGTTGGGGTGATCACCGCCTTCAATTTTCCGGTCGCGGTGTGGGCCTGGAATGCCATGCTGGCGGCGATCTGCGGCAATGCCACGATCTGGAAACCATCCCCCAAGGGCGTGCTGTGCTGTGTGGCCGTGCAGAACATTGTCAATGAGGCCCTGGGTGATCGGTTTCCGCCGATCTTCACCAGCTTCACTGAAGCCGGTAACACACTGGCGCAAACCTTTGTCGACGACCGTCGCGTTAATCTGATCTCGTTTACCGGCTCTTCCAAAGTCGGCCTGCAGGTCGGCTCCCGGGTCGCGGCACGCGCCGGTAAAAGCCTGCTCGAGCTGGGCGGCAACAACGCATTGATCATTGACCAGACCGCCGATCTCAAGCTGGCCATTCCAGCCGTGGTTTTTGGTGCGGTCGGCACGGCCGGTCAACGCTGCACCTCCACCCGCCGACTGTTTGTGCACAACAGCATCATGGATGAAGTCTGCAAGACGCTGACCACCGCCTACCAGCAGGTGCGCATTGGCGACCCGCTGGACCCGAACACCTTGATGGGACCGCTCACCGATGCTGCTTCCGTGCAGCGCTTCTGCGCCGCCGTTGCCCAGGCGCAACAAGCAGGTGGTGAATTGCTGGCAGGTGGCGAACCTCTGGACCGGCCCGGCTATTTCGTCAAACCGGCGCTGATTCGCGCCGAGAACGACTGGGACATCGTGCAGCAGGAAACCTTCGCCCCCATCCTGTATGTCATCGGTTTTGATGATTTGACGCAAGCCATTGCCATGCAAAACGATGTACGTCAGGGGCTGTCATCGGCAATTTTCACACGCGACCTGCAAAACTCCGAGCTGTTTTTGTCTGCTCTGGGCAGTGATTGTGGTATCGCCAACGTCAACATTGGTACCTCCGGGGCTGAAATTGGTGGCGCGTTTGGCGGTGAGAAAGAAACCGGCGGTGGACGCGAATCGGGTTCGGATGCCTGGCAGAACTACATGCGCCGTCAAACCAATACCATCAACTGGAGCAGCGAACTGCCGCTGGCTCAGGGCATCAAATTCGAGCTTTGATGCAAGCGCAGCATAGGCATCGGTCAGCGCTCGGCTAGGCATGTACCAGCTGTTACGTCAGGGCCTGTTCAGGCTGCCCGCCGAAACAGCACATGATCTGGGCCTGTTGGGCCTGGATCTGGCCGGGAAGTGGCTGGCCAAACCGGTACCGGCATGCCCGTTGACAGCTTTTGGTCTGCAGTTCCCAAACCCGGTTGGACTCGCCGCAGGTCTGGACAAGAACGGCGACCATCTCGATGCGCTGGCAGCGCTGGGTTTTGGCTTTGTGGAAATCGGCACGGTCACACCACGGCCGCAACCTGGCAACCCGAAACCACGCATGTTTCGTTTGCCCGAAACCCAGGCGGTGATCAACCGCCTGGGCTTCAACAACAAGGGTATCGATTATCTGTGTCGACAGGTACGCCGCAGCCGCTGGGTTGCCGCAGGCGGCATTGTTGGCATCAACATCGGCAAAAACAAGGACACCCCGCAGCATCAGGCGGTGGAAGATTATATGATTTGCCTGCGCAAGGCCTGGCCACTGGCCAGCTACATCACCATCAATATTTCATCTCCAAACACCAGCCAGCTGCGCGATTTGCAGCATGGCGAGCAGTTCTCGGAACTGTTGCAAGGCCTTGAGCAAGAAGCCCTGCGCATGCGTGATCGCCATCAACGCGAGGTTCCGCTGTTGATCAAACTGGCACCGGACATGACTAGCGCAGAAATCGATGTGGTCTGCGATCGGCTCAACCACGCTGCGATTGCCGGGGTGATCTGTGGCAACACCACCATCAGTCGTCCCGCCGAGATCTTGTCATCCCGCCACGCCACAGAAACCGGCGGTCTGTCCGGCGCACCTTTGCTGGGTCTGGCCAATGCATGCCTGCAAGCTTTTCGCCAGCGCCTGCGCGCGGACCTGCCGATCATCGGCACCGGAGGCATAACCTGTGGCGCCGATGCGGCCGGCAAAGTGGCCATGGGTGCCAGCCTGGTGCAGTTTTATACCGGACTCATTTATGCCGGCCCCACCCTGGTCCACGATGCTGTGCAAGCGATCATCGCGCAGCAGCGACTTATGCCCGCCAGTAATGCAAATCCTGACTGATCAATCTTTGCAACAGTGCAATACCATGGCCGTGCCCTGCCGCGCGGCAGGCCTGGTTCGTGTGCACGATGACGATGAGCTGGAAGCATTACTGGAAGCGCTGCACCACGACTGGCAGGGGCGTCCACGACTGCTGCTCGGAGGCGGCAGCAATGTGTTGCTGCTGGATGACTTTGACGGCCTGGTCATTCAGCCTGCCGATACCTCGATCCAGCTACTGGAAGACGATGGTAACCAGCTGCTGTGTCGCATCGGCGCCGGTCATAACTGGCATGACCTGGTCTGCTGGAGCGTGGCACGTGGCCTCTACGGACTAGAAAATCTGGCGCTGATCCCTGGACTCACAGGTGCAGCACCCATGCAGAACATCGGCGCTTACGGGGCCGAGTTTTCGCGCAGCTGCGTGCAGGTCGAGGTTTGTAACCTGGCCTGCGGCGAGCGTTTCAAGCTGGACCATGCAGAATGTCGATTCGCTTATCGCGACAGCATCTTCAAGTCAGATCAGGCGCGCGACTGGATGATCACCGCCGTGACCATCCAGCTTTATCGAAAGGCACAGCCGATGCTGGACTATCCGGGCCTGCGCCAGGAGTTGCAAACACTTGCACAAGGCGCCGACGATCGGCCCACGCCGACGGTCATTGCCATGGCCGTGGCCAACATTCGCCGCCGCAAACTGCCAGATCCAGCTGTGCTCGGCAATTGCGGCAGTTTTTTCAAAAACCCGATCATCACCGAAACTGCGGCACAGGAGCTGTTGGCACAGCATCCGCAACTGCCGCACTGGTCGCTGGACAACACTGCGCCGCGGCAGTGCAAACTCAGCGCCGCCTGGCTGATCGAACAATGCGGCTGGAAAGGCCACCGCCAGGGCGCTGCCGGCGTGCATGCACAACACGCCCTGGTTCTGGTCAACCATGGTGGTGCCAGCGGCAAGGCAATATGGCAACTGGCCTGCGCCATTCGCGACAGCGTGGCGGAAAAGTTTGACCTTGTGCTGGAGCCAGAACCGGTTATCATCCCAATGCAGACGATTACGCAGCATGGCTGATCTGGTCATGCTGTCAGGCCGTGAGCAGCGCTGCATTCGACCCAACATTGCTGCACAGCAAACATTCTAATCATGATTAATCATTGGCATGGAGCAACGATGAAACCCAACAAGAAGCACGCAAAATCGACCTTCACCGCTGGCCTGATCACCGGCCTGAGTGCCATCGCCTTGTTCATTAGCGGCTGTCAGCAGCCCCCCGGCGATCCACCACAAACTTCAGCCACAGAACCTGCCAATCAAGTCGAATCCACTCTGGCTGGAAGCCCCGAACACCTGCTGAACGACATCACGACGCTGTCCTCGGACGCTTTTGCCGGCCGCGCCCCCATGAGTGCAGGTGAAACCAAAACACTGGATTTCATCCAGCAGCGATTCACGGATTTGGGCCTGCAGCCGTTGTTTGGCGATGCCTACCGACAGCCGGTGCCACTGGCAGAAATCAGCACCGATCCCAGCGCCAGCTTCACTGTCAAGGTTGATGATCAGCAACATGGATTCAGTTATGGCGATGATGTGATGCTGTGGTCTACACGCACGCAGACCGCAGTGGACCTGGCGCAGGCTGAACTGGTATTCGCCGGTTACGGCATCGTGGCGCCGGAATTCAACTGGGACGATTATGCCGGTCTGGATGTTGCCGGCAAGATTGTGGTCGTGCTGGTCAACGATCCCGGCTTCGCCACTGGCGACAGCAAACTGTTTCAAGGCCGCACCATGACCTATTACGGACGCTGGACTTACAAGTTTGAAGAAGCGGCCCGGCAGGGTGCCGCCGGAGCCTTGATTGTGCACAACAGTGACGCTGCCAGCTACCCCTGGGCGGTAGTCAAAAACAGCTGGTCCGGACCACAGTTTCACCTGGATCAACGTGCCAACGATTCGACCCAGCCATCGCTTGCGGTATCCGGCTGGATCAGCGAAAACAGCATGGCACGTTTGCTGATGCTGATGAGCCAGCAACAAGTCCTGGCTGCTGCCGCCAACAGTCAGACCGAAAACAGCGCTGGTGCAGACCCTGCACTCACTCTGGATGAACTGTATCAGACCGCCCTGCAACCGGATTTCAACGGCATAGCACTGAACTTGCAAGCTGACATCAGCCTGCATCAAAGCATCCGCTACGCCCAGTCCTATAACATCGGCGCGCGCATCACAGGCAGTAAAAGCCCGGAAGAAACCATCATCTACATGGCGCATTGGGATCATCTGGGTACCAATGCCGCGGCCGCTGAAGGCGAAGATGCTATCTATAACGGCGCCGTCGACAATGCCACCGGTATCGCCGCGTTGTTGAGTCTGGCCGAAGCCTTCAGCCAGCAACCGGCAGCACCACGCAGTGTGGCGTTTCTGGCCGTGACAGCGGAGGAATCAGGCCTGCTCGGCTCGGCCTGGTACGCCCAGAATCCGCCCGTACCGATGGCGCAACACGTGGCTGGTATCAACATGGACGCGCTGAACGTTTATGGTCCGACCGCTGACTTGGTCGTGGTCGGCTACGGCAAATCGGAAATGGAAGACTACCTGCGCAAATACGCACAACAGCAAGAGCGCATCGTGGCACCGGAAGAGCGCCCGGAAGCTGGCGGCTTCTATCGCTCAGATCACTTCAACTTTGCCAAACAGGGAGTGCCCATGTTGTACGCCGATTCCGGCAGCAATCACATCGAACATGGCGCTGCCTGGCTGCTGGAAAAACAACAACGCTTCACCGCCGAGCGCTATCACAAGCCACAAGATGAAGTGCAAGACGATTGGGACTTGCGCGGCATGCAGCAGGATATCTGGTTGTTCCAGCAGATCGGTCAGGATCTGGCCAACAGCACTGTCTGGCCAAGCTGGTACGAGGGCACGGAATTTCGTCAGATCAGGCAGGCCTCAAGAGCTGCGGCCAACTGATAGCGGGTACGGCACAGTGCCCCACGCATGCCATTGCTCTGACAGAATCAAGGCGCCGTACCAGCGCCTATGCCAGCGCCCATGCCAGCACCATGCAAACCTCGCCTAGCGAGGTTTGCGCAAGCGCAGTGTCATGCGGTCAGATTCTCCGATCGGTCGAAAGCGCTCAATACAGGCCTGCATCTCGGTTTCATTCAGTCCCCGACAACCACGAAAGCCGGGGGCCAGACTCCAGACCCCCTCGGGGTGCTGATGCGAATCCTTTGGATTGGCGTTGATCTCGCTTTTGGCTTCCAGCACAAACCCGGCTGCTTGTGCCAGATCAATCACGTGTTGCTCGGTCATGTAGCCCTCATCGGGAACCTTCGCGCGTGCAGTGCCTGGCGCTGCACGATGCTCGACCAGCCCCAGCACGCCACCCGGGCGTAGCGCCCGAAACATGGCTGCAAACATCTCAGGCGCATAGTCGCCATTGACCCAGTTATGCACATTGCGAAAGGTCAACACCATATCCAGTGAGCCCGGTGGCGCAAACGTCGGGCGTTCCGGAATCGCCAGGCCGGTGACGACAATGTGATCGTACAAATCCGGTGCCGCCTCCAACGTGTCGTCGTACTGCTGTTGAAAATCCTTGCGCCACTTTGGTGTGCGATCGGCGGTCATGGAAAATCCAGCAGCAAAATAGTGTCCCTGCGCACGCGTCAGCGGTGCCAGAATCTCGGTATACCAGCCTCCCGCCGGCCAGATTTCAGCGATCGCCATGGCTGGCTGCCAGCCAAAAAAGGCCAGTGTCTGTGCCGGATGCCGAAACTGATCACGGGCCCGGTTCGCGTCCGAACGATGCGCAGCATCCAGCACTGCTTCAACCTGTTTCTGAATCTCGGCTTGGCTCAGGTCGTTTGCTAACGCCGAGATGGGCTGTGCCAGCAACAAGATCGTGCAGACCAGGCCGGTCATGATTGCTCCAGCCAGTGATTTGCTGTTGTGCAAGCTTTGTCGTGGGCGATGGTTCATTTTTTTCTCCAGTGGTGGTGGCAGCAGCCAGCGTAGCTATTGGTAAACAATGTCGCTGTAGATGACAGCTTGCAGGCTGATTTGCTTGCACCCATGATAGCTGGCCGATGCAGGCACCAGACTATGCTTCTACGACTTTTGTGCTAAACTGTCGTCGCTCTGTATGAAAGGACTCAGCGAGTTAGAGCAATTTATAGCAAAAATAACTTTCATATCCAAGAGGTTACAATAACATGAAAAAGTATTCATCAAATAGATGTCTATCTGTGATATTGACATCCACCGTTCTCGCCCTATCCCCCGTCTCCAGCCTACTGGCCCAGGAAGAAGCAGGGCCGATCATGACCGTCTATGAAGTCCAGGTCAAACACGGCCACGAATCCAAGTGGCGCGAAGGCGTCAAGGCCTGGAACAAGTGCTACGCCGACAATGGTGGCAAGGCGTCCTGGAATGGCTGGAGCCGCATGCAGGGCAAGGGCAATGTCTTTGCATTCGCAGTAATGTCCGATAACTGGGCGGATTTCGGCGAGCGGGATCCTGCCAGCCGCGCCTGTCGGGAAGTGTTTGAAACGCAACTCACGCCACACGAATACGGCGAAAAAACCATGCTGGCACAATTGATGCCAGGCATCAGTTCTGAGTTCACGCCCGACACCAAACTTGTCGGTGTGTACAACTTCAGTGTGGACGATGCCAGAACCTTCGTCAAGGTCGTCACCGAAGTGACCAAATCCATGCAGAAAGCCGAAGGTACCGTGCCGGTACAATGGTATAGCACCATTGGTGGTGGCGTAAACGATTCTGATTTTTTTGTGGTTTCCAATCATGCCAGCTTTGCCAGTCTGGACAAAGACTCAACCGGCCCCTGGGAAGCGGTAGAACAGGAGCATGGCAAGGAAACAGCCGAAAAATGGCGTGCCGAATTTGCTGATGCTGTCAATAATCAGTGGGATTATATGTACGTGCGTGAGGACGATCTGAGCTATGCTCCAGCGGCAGAATAAATTCGGCTGATCAACAGCGCATGCCAGCAAAGATGAGCATGCTTGACCAAACTGAAAACGGCTCGCACTGCGAGCCGTTTTTTTATCCCCTGATGGCCCCAGTCATTTTTCTGGATTAGGCCAGATAAAAAAACCTCAGCACCCGACGCAGAATCATCGCCACCTGTTTCGGCATGGCGGCAGCATCAATTACTTCACCGTTGAGAATGACTGCGCCGCTCATCTGCGGGCCGTCACCATCACGCACGATAGTAAGCTGATCAAATTCCAGCACGTTTTGTACCGGATTGCCATCGGCATCTATGGCATCAAAAATCAGGCTACCGCTATAAATGCTGGTCATCTGCTGATTGGCACGGTTGCGTTGTCGGGAAACTTCTCCATTGACAGTTCGATCCTGCGCACCAGGATGAAAATTGGAGAATGTAGCGATGCTGTCGATATCAGTGCCGGGAATGTCCAACTCGCCGCTGCTGTTGATTTGCAGCATGCCGTCAAACTCGTCAGACAGCATCACGCTTTTATCCAAACTCAATACCGCGCTGGCGGACGTGGCCAGCAGCAGTACGGCAACGCTGAGCAGGCCGACAATGGGTGTTTTAGCAATCATGGGTTTCTCCTGTGAACATGTTAATAACGATGGTTAAGAACTAATTAGTAGATATCAATGGGGTAGATATCGATGGCCTATCACAGCCAACACTGATAACAACGATTGGCAAGCAATAACGTTGACCTGATTTGTGCATATCACTCAGCGTCTGCGGCAATCAACCCGGCGCGTTCGTTGGCATCAGCCGCCACCAATCTTCTGGCCAATGCCACGCGCTCCTCATCAGTCAAGGGCTGCATGCGCCGACGCAACTGTTGGCGTTGTTCATCGCTCAGCGCATTCACCATGGTGCGCACAGCCTGGCGTTCTTGCGCATTCAATCGTTGCAGCCAAGCCAGACGCTCGGTCTGCACGCCCAGTCTGGCACCAGCCCGAAACGCGCGTCGTTGCTCGGGTGACATCTGCTGCCAGCGCTGCTGCAAGCGCTGGCGCTGCTCGTGCGACAGCACGCGCAGACGCTGCATGCCGGCTCGCACCCGCGCCTGCTGCTCTGGCGGCAAGGCAAGAAAACGCTGAAAGCGCTGCCGCAAGTGATTCCGCTGCTCAGCCGACAACCCCTGCCACTGGGTAAAACGCTGTCGCGCCAGCAGTTTCTCGTCGGCAGTCATCTCCTGCCACTGATGCAGCCCCTGTAGCATTTGTGCACGCTGATCGCTACTCATGTCTGGCCATTGTTCTGCCCAAGGCAGCAGCATGTTTTGCTCGGCCGGAGTCAATTCTTCCCAAGACTGAGCACAGAGACAACCGCAAACAGCCAGCAACAGCATCAGCAAAAAGCCATGCAGCCGATGCGGACAGAGCCTGTAATATTCACTGCTGTTCATGATCTGGTACCTCATATTCATCGTTGCCGGGTTGCGGTAAAGCCTGATCTGATACGACATCTGCAGTCGACTCGGTCACGGGCTCTGCGGCGATCTGGGTCATCACCTGATCCACGGCGAGCGGATCAATAAATCGACCCCGTTCGGAAAATGCCGCGATAAACATCAATAATTCGGGCTCGGGTTGCGTGTTATCCGATACCGTATCGCTGGCCATGACTGCGGCGCTAAGCAGGCACAGCACGGTCATTGAGCAGAACGTTTGCGCAGCGCTATTGGTTAACGTGTTCAACTACCAGTCTCCATGGCATCAGTTGCTGTTGGCCGAAGGTTGATCGAGCCAGGTGCTGCCTGCTCGGCATCGGCCAGTCCCACCCAGACATAAAATGCCAGCGCCTCTTCGCTATCCAGCGCCGTATCGCTAACTGCGAGCAAGGCAAAATCATCGTCCAGCAACAGCTGCATATCGACGCCCTGATCGGGCTCATCCGGCAGCACTACCACCGGCAATGATGCATCCGGAGGCGTTGTCAGCGGCGACCACAACAATGCCAGCAGGCTGGCCGCAGCCAATGCGCCACTACTCCAGCCGAGCAATAGCCAGTGATCGCCTCGATTGACAGTGCCTGCAGCCAGTCTTGCTTCACGTCTGGCCTGGTGTCTGGTCGCAGACAATCTGTGCCGTATCTCAACTGGTAACTCAGCATCAGCCTGGCGCAATGCGGTACGCCCGCGTAGCTGCAATTTGATATCGTCCTCGAGCTTCATCGGTAATCCTCCAAACTGCTGCGCAGAGCCTGCATCGCTCTGTGCAAATGGGTTTTGACACTGCCACCGGAAATGCCCAGGCTGTGAGCCGTGGCGTGTACATCCAGGCCCTCGTATACGCGCAACAGAAACACCTGCCGCTGCCGGTGCGGTAGCGCCTGCAGTGCCTGCTGCAATTGCAGCCCAAAATCATCCAGGTGGGCCTGCATGTCCGCTGCGGGCAGCTCACCGGCGACATTGTCGATCACGTCCGCAGTACTGTTAGGCGGTTGTCCGCCCTGCCCCGAGGGCAACAGCCAGCGCCGCCAACGCGCCTGCTGGCGATAGTGATCAATAATGCGATTGTTCAGTGTTCGGTAGAACAATGGTGACCACTGTGTAGCCGGACGCTCGGCATAGCTGCGGTAAAACGCCAGCATGGCATCCTGCAACAGGTCCATCGCAATATCCAGGTCACTTGTCGCCAGCCAGGCCATGCGCAGGGCCCTACGCTCTATACCCTGCAGAAACACATCCACCGAGTCATACCCGGCGCATTCTACATCGGCCACAGGCATTGTCTCCGTGTTCAAAACAGCAGCTCGCATAGGTGATGGTTGATCTCAGTTTTCATCCTGCAGTGTCTACTGCCCCAGGCAATAAGCACTGCCCGGCAATGAGCAGTGCCCACAATAGCTTGTTGACTCTCACTATCAACGACCAACACGGCCATCGGTTGACACACAGTAGAAAATCAGCCAAATGGCATTGTCAGCATCTACACCTCAAGCTCAATACGTGGCTGAATCAGGCAGGCCATTGCTGTGGCAGCAGCGCACCGCTGGATAACCAACTACGCTGTCAATCGACTGCAGCAACCTGCTCGCCGGCACCATTGAACAAGGCCAGTGCGGCCCGTACCATGGCCTCGGTGCCCAGTTTGATCGCCGGTTCCGGCTCAATACGGAAAAACGGTGAATGGTGCGAAGCAGCAGTATCCAGATTTTCCGGCAGGGTACCGCCGACGCTGAAGTAGACGCCGCGCACGCCGCTTTCTGGCGTCACGAAATAGGCAAAATCCTCCGCACCCATGCCCTGGCGGGGTTCATCCCACAGCACATCGGCACCAAACGCATCGCTCATCACTTCGCGCAGGCGCTCGGCGGTTGCGTGGTCGTTGATGGTCGGTGGCGTGGTCTCGGTGCTGGAGCGTTTCACCTCCGGCAACAAGTTCTCCGGCACCCCCAATGACAGGGCCACACCGCGTGCCACCTGGTCAATGCCATCGAGAAGCTTCTCACGCACGGCGGGATCGTTGGAGCGCACCGTCAGCTGCATGTCCACCCGGTCACCGATGATGTTGTGCTTGTTACCGCCATGGATGGAACCGACTGTGATCACCCCGGCTTCCTGCGGCGCGATGCTGCGTGAGATTACCGACTGCAGCGATACCACAATCTGCGACGCCACCAGCACCGGATCGATGCCCTGGTGCGGCGACGCGCCATGCGTGCCAACACCGTGCACGGTGATATCGACCGAATCGGAACTGGACGCATAAATCCCGGCGGGCATGCTGATCTTGCCGACCGGCAGTGGCGCTGAAACATGCAGCGCCAGCGCATAATCGGGCTTCGGGAAGCGCTCGTACAGACCATCTTCCAGCATGCGTCGGGCCCCCGAGATTCGCTCTTCGGCCGGCTGACCAATCAGCACCAGCGTGCCTGACCAGGTCGAACGACGGTCGGCCATCTGCCGGGCCGTGCCCACCAGCGAAGTGATATGGGTGTCGTGACCACAAGCATGCATGACCGGCTTGACCTGGCCATCAATGTCCTCTTGTGTCACCTGCGAGGCATACGCCAGACCGGAATCTTCCTGCAGCGGCAAACCATCCATGTCGGCACGGATCATGATGGTTGGCCCCGGGCCGTTCTCCAGCACCGCCACCACACCGGTGCCGCCGACGCCTTCGGTGACCGCATAGCCAAACGCACGGATTTCATTGGCCAGCCGTTTGCTGGTGTTGAACTCACGGTGCGACAGTTCTGGGTGCGCATGGAAATACACGAACAGCTCATGCAGGTTCTGCTGGTAATCGGCAGCAACCGATTCACGCAGATCCGTCTGTGCCATTGCGCCAGTAGCCAGCAACATCAGCAGGATTGAGATTTGGATTTTGATTGACATGCCAGACTCCGGTTGGATAGAAGCAAGGCTTCCAGTCTACCTGATCAGTGCGAATATGGCAGCGGGATGGTATAAACAAACATCATCATGCCGCTCTGGAAGTAAGCAACTAAATGGTCCAGCAGGAGCCTGCCTGCAGGCGAAATAATCGGCGTTTTTCCGAATAAAACGCCCTCCATGGCTAATTAATTAAAGGTGCCCTAGCCTCCCATGTCAGCTCAGGCATGCTTCCGCTGGGCGAGTTGGAAAACACTCATCCGCCAGCGCCAATGCAGCCGTAGCCAGCATCACTGGCAGGATTGAAAATTGGACTTTGATTGACATGCCAGACGTCGGCCGGATGAGGAAAAAGGTGGCCGTGCTATACTGGTAGCCTGTCAGCCAAATTATTGATAACACTTGAATTCAAGGAATTCGCAGCCCCGTGACACCCAAAGCGAGATACTGATTCCCTGATTGTGATTAGACCACCAAGTTATTCATAATCCGACAAGCTGCTAGTGGAATGTAGTTGACCTAGCACTTGACCCACCCAGGTTTGAAAGCGAATGATTCTACTGCCACCTGCTGTCTGCAAATCCACACTGCAACTGTCACAGCCACCTTGAGCATGCACAATTCATTGCGTGCCTACCGACTGTAAATCGTGTTCACCCAGCCCAGGACAACACCATGAAACTTGTCATCCTCTCCCGTGGACCGAAATCCTACAGCACCCGCCGATTGAAGGAGGCTGCACTGACGCGCGGCTATGACGTCAAGGTGTTGAACACACTGAAGTTCGCCATCGACCTGCAGCGGGGACTACCTGATCTCTATTTTCGACAAAAGCTACTCAGCAGCTACGACGCGGTCCTGCCCCGAATTGGCGCGTCGATAACCTACTACGGCACAGCGGTCGTGCGGCAATTTGAAGAAATGGGTGTCTTTTGCGCAAACACCTCCAACGGCATTTCGAATTCCCGCGACAAGCTTCGCAGCCTGCAAATATTGAGTCGCCATAATATCGGCATCCCCGAAACCACATTCGTCCATGACAAGAAGGATGTGTTGCCCGCCATTGAACGCGTCGGTGGTGCGCCAGTGGTGATAAAACTGATCGAGGGCACGCAAGGAATCGGTGTGTTACTGGCCGAGTCCATCAAGGCGGCAGAATCGATCATCGAGCTACTTCAAAGCCAGAAGCAGGATGTGCTGATCCAGAAATTTGTTGCCGAAAGCAAAGGCAAAGACATCCGTGCATTTGTGGTTGGCGACCGTGTGGTGGCCGCAATGCGTCGTGTCGCACAAGGCCAGGAGTTCCGGAGCAATGTACATCGTGGCGGCATCGCCGAGCCGGTCGAGCTGTCGGAAGAGTACCGCGAGACAGCTGTGAGATCAGCCCAGATTCTGGGGCTGCGCATCGCCGGCGTGGATATGCTGGAAAGCTCTGCCGGAGCGCAGGTCATGGAAGTCAATTCGTCGCCGGGACTGGAAGGCATTGAAACCTGCACTCAGCTCGATATAGCTGGCGCAATCGTCGAATACATTGCTGCCCGCGTCGATTTCCCCGAGATTGACGTGCGCCAAAGGCTGACCGTCAGTAAAGGCTACGGTGTCAGCGAAATTCATATCCCGGAGGGTTCCAATTTCGTCGGCATGACAATCACCGATACCGGTCTTCGTGACAACGACATCAACGTCTTGACCTTGTACCGTGGCAAGACTGTCATTCCCAATCCGAAAAATTCACGCGAGCTCAACGCCAATGATCGCCTGCTTTGTTTCGGCAAGCTCGACTCGATGCGCGGACTGCTACCCACCAAAGCACGACGACGCAGACGCCCGAAAGTCCAGAAACTGGATACCGATTTGCAAAGCAGCTAGTGTAGTGTTTCATACTGTTTAAATACGGAACAAACGTCATGGAAACAATAAAAAACTGGTTTGCGGAGCTTTACGAGGTGCTTGGTACTCAACTGAGCATCGGTTATCAGTACCTCCCTGGCCTGTTCGGCGCGCTGCTGACACTGACCGCGGGTTGGCTGATTGCGCGCTTCGTTTGTCGTGCCGTAAAAAACCTTGTTCACCCGACCAATCGCCTGCTGAGCACTGCTTTTCCGACCGGCATTTTATCGAAAGCCAAGCTCTCCCCACGGCTGACTGCTGTGTTCGCAGAGCTGCTGTTCTGGATCATTGTTCTACTCGCCATAACCGTCGCATCTCGTATTGCCGGGTTTGATGCGATATCACAGTGGCTGAGTACAATCACAACCTTTGTGCCGAACCTGCTGGTCGCCTTTGCCATTCTCGTCGCAGGCTACATCATCAGTCTGTTGGTTCGAGAGCAATTCGATTTTCGCAACAAGTCATACGTGAGAACAGGCACTAGCACCTCAGCAGCCGAAATCGCGCAAGGTAGCGTGCTTTTGATCGCCCTTGTCCTGGCGCTGGACCAACTGGGGGTTGATGTCACCTTGCTCATCGCCATCACTGTGGTGGGCGCCGCGGCGGCATCCATCGCGTTTGGCATCAGCTTTGCCCTGGGTGTCAGAGTCTACATGACCAACATCATCGGGATAAAGACAGCGCGCACGCAATTGAGCATTGGCCAGAGGATTCGAATCGACAACGTCGAGGGCCAGATACTCGAAATGACAGCAACACAGATAGCGCTGGACACCGACGAGGGTAAAATTCTGGTGCCTGGTCGATTTATCGACGAGCGTATCACCATTATTCTCACGCCGGTCGCTAACGAGGGCAGCGACGATGCTTAATTCATCCAGGCTGACACTCGCCTTCATCAACCGATATCCCGACGCATCCGCAAAAGTACTTGCATCGATAGCAAGTGAAGATGCCGCAGCATTCATGGAATACATTCCAACCCGATACGCCGTAGCCGCGTTTCAGGCGCTGAACACCAGCGCGTCCGCTTCAATCATCAAACACATGGACGAAACGTCAGCAACCGCCGTGATAAGAGACATGGACTTTGCCACCGCTGCGGCCATATTGCGACAGTTGAGCTCATCCAAACGCACGATTTTATTGCAGGCTACTCCGAGCAGAACAAAGCGTTCATTCGAAAAATCCATGGCGTTCGCAACTGACGTCGTGGGCGCAGTAATGACAACAGATATTCCTTTACTCTTTGCCAATGATGAAGTCAAACAAGGGCTGAATTTGCTAAAAAAGCATACGGAAAAAAGCATCGACTCCATTTTTGTGGTGGACGATAAGCGTCGATTCCTGGGTGTCGTCCATGTCCTGGACTTGCTCAGGCATACGCCTGCGACACGCCTTGAAAGCCTGGTCGATAATACATGTACGGGTGTGTCGGCGAACGCGCGACTAGAGCAAATCGTGGATCTTGAGGCATGGCAATTGCACCGGCAGTTACCCGTCATATCAAGGCGCGGTGAGGTGATTGGTGCCATCGAAAGGAAAACATTCTGCCAGATCAGCACAACCAACACCTCCGCCACCGATACCAACACAGCATCCACGGCACAACTTGTCCTGGGCGCCATGGCTGACTGTTCACATGGATTGATGACCTTGCTGGTCAACTCACCATTACAATCCGAACCGCGTGGAGAATCGAATGGAAGCTAACCGAGATCGCGTAGTAGACGCGTTAAACAGCCATTTCTTCATCAAATACCCATTGGAAACGGCGCGCGAAATAGAGACCATGGATGACGCCACGGTGATCACTGCATCAAGCTCGATCCCGGCAAAGGCGCTGGCACCTGTTTGGCAACGCCTGTTGCCCAATCGCGCTGCAACTTTGTTAGAGCGCATGCCTGCAACGGTTGTGAAGCAGGTGCTGGAGGAGCTGTCGCCACAGCACGCCGTGCGGATATTAGGTCACATGGATGCAGCTGCTGCGGCTGCGTATCTGGACCAGCTGGAACCTGTGGTTCGGAATGAACTGAACGTATTGATGAGCTATCCGGCAAATACCGCCGGCCGGCTGATGGACGTGAGCATTCCTAGCTATCGCCGTACGATGACCGCAGCTGCCACATTGGAACAATTGCGCGGTGGTCGCATGAAAACCGCCAGAAGCCTGTTCCTCGTCGACGATAACTTCGTGCTGAAAGGCAAAGTGGCACTTCAATCGCTGGCCCTGGCAGCACCGGACACGACCCTGGGTGAGCTGGAAGAACCCATCAATGCAGTTTTGCGCCCCATTGATCTGCTGGAAGAAATTACCAGAACGTTCGAGACCAGCAAGGCGCTCGATATTCCCGTCATTGATATTGATGGCAAGTTTCTTGGTGCATTGACACATGACAGCATCGCCAAAACAGTGCACCAGCAATCGTCGCTGGATATGCAGACGATGGTCGGCGCCAGCCGCGATGAACGTGCCTTATCAAGTCCGTTTTTCACGGTAAAAAAACGCATGCCCTGGTTACAGATCAATCTGCTTACGGCCTTTATGGCGGCCGCTGTTGTTAGTGTTTTCGAGAACACGATCGCGCAGGTGACCGCACTGGCTGTCCTGCTGCCTGTTGTCGCCGGTCAATCCGGGAACGCGGGCGCACAGGCGCTGGCTGTCACCATGCGCGGACTTGCGCTGCGCGAGATAACGATCAAACAGTGGTTTCGCGTTATGCGAAAGGAAGTCATGGCGGGGTTCCTGAACGGTCTTGCTATCGCAACGACCTGCGGTATTGGGGTGTATGTATGGAGTGGATCAATGGCACTCGTCGGTGTCATTGCAGTATCCATGGTCATGGCGATGGTCGCCGCAGGCTTTGCCGGTGCCCTCATCCCCATTGCGCTGACCCGACTTGGCCAGGACCCGGCGACGTCATCTTCTATTTTATTGACAACCGTGACCGACATTGCCGGGTTTTTCTCATTCCTGGGTATCGCAACGATCTTTATGCGGTTTCTCTGACCCCTGAACTGGAACAAGGTGGTCTCAACACAGATCCAGAAATTCGCTGCGCATTACGATGCTGAGCCACGTCGCACGGGTTGCCGCCTGATCAAGCTGCAATTCGCGCTGGAGTAATTACGGTTCCAGGCGCTATCATAGCGCTTTGGCAACAAGCGTCTAAATAACAACATAAGCAACGGACCAGTCAATGAAGCAGCCAATTTCGATCAATGATATAAGCGTGATGCCAGGTGAGGTGGCCAGAATACAGGTGCCGGTCGCTGACCTGTATACGTCGACTTCGCTTTATATGCCAGTGCAGGTAGTTCGTGGTCGTAGGCCAGGGCCGATCATGCTGGTGTCAGCCGCGGTGCACGGTGACGAATTAAACGGGGTGGAAATTATCAGGCGACTGCTGAAACGCAAGTTGCTGCGTTCAATCCGCGGAACATTGATCGCCGTCCCGATTGTCAACGTACACGGTTTTCTGAACCAGTCGCGCTACCTGCCCGACCGTCGCGACCTCAATCGCTCGTTCCCAGGCTCATCGAAAGGCTCCATTGCGTCGCGCATGGCGCATATTTTCATGAACGAACTGGTTGCCAAGGCCAATTATGGTATTGACCTGCACACAGGTGCAATCAACCGATCCAATCTACCGCAAATACGCGGCAATCTGGATGACCCGACGACGCTGGAACTGGCGCGGGCATTTGGTACACCCGTGATCATTAACTCAAACATCCGCGATGGATCGCTGCGCGCCAGTGCGTCAGACCATGGCATACCCATGCTGATTTACGAAGCCGGAGAAGCACTCCGCTTTGATGAGGTCAGCATCCGCGCCGGTGTGCGCGGAGTTTTCAATGTCATGCGCCATATCGAAATGTTACCGCAAACCAGGCGCAAGCAAGCTGCGGCACCGATGCTGGCACGTTCCACATCATGGGTACGGGCCCCTGCAAGCGGCATCATCGGCGCCCAGGCAAAGCTGGGCAGCAGCGTTTCAGAAGGCCAGCCATTGGCGATCATCAGCGATCCGTTGGGAGATACCCAGGAAGCAGCGCTGGCCCCATTCGACGGCATTGTCATCGGCCGCAACAACCTGCCACTGGCGCATGAAGGTGATGCATTGTTCAACATCGCAGCATTCAGGAGCGCAGCCGTGGCCGAGACCCGGGTAGAGAAATTCGTCGCAGAACACGACCCGGAC
>JAJFKZ010000091.1 GCA_021772955.1 Gammaproteobacteria bacterium
CCATTCGACGGCATTGTCATCGGCCGCAACAACCTGCCACTGGCGCATGAAGGTGATGCATTGTTCAACATCGCAGCATTCAGGAGCGCAGCCGTGGCCGAGACCCGGGTAGAGAAATTCGTCGCAGAACACGACCCGGACTCAATGAGTTATGACGATTAGCGCGTGCTCATGTGCAATTCAGAAAATGCGGAGCCGTGGCGAAATTGGCTCCGTGAAGCCGATTGTTATGATTTCTTTCCAAAGATAGAGTGTGTACAACGCAATAGTATATACACATAGGTGATTTATGAGAACAAATATTGCCATAGACGATAAATTAATGGCTGACGCTCTCAAAGCATCCGGATGTAGAACTAAAAAAGAAGCTGTAGAACAAGGTCTTAAACTTCTTCTCTTGCGAAGCAAGCAGCAAGATATCCGTAAACTGCGTGGTCGAGTCAAGTGGGAAGGCGATCTGGACGAAATGCGTGGCGGCAAATGATACGACCCTGTAAATAATTCTGTGTAACTGCCACTTTTAAAGATGCTCCGTCATACGCTCCTCGAACTCAATAATAAAGTGATTCATTGCGTAGCCTTTAGCTGCAAACGCGTGTTTGCGCCTGCCTGTGCGAGAACGCACGCAGACAGTTGATTACCCGACCTACATGCTACCTGAACAACGCTCGTCATACCGGCGCAGGCCGGTATCCAGTCGATTCAATCTGCATGGCGCAGACATGTCACAACAGCTATTGCAATAAGCGCCTCACTCTGCCTGCCTGTGCGAGGAAAAAACTCAGGACACCCACGCCCTCGGTTGAATATGGGAGTGTGGATATCCTGTTCTATGCAGGCACACTGATACTGCCCTTGCAGCACGGTATGCAGTACGGCAGTACCAAATAAAGACAAATATCTGAGTGGCCACGCTGCCTGCCTGCGCGTGCTCACACGGAGGCAGGCAGTCGCAATGGACTAAGCTGATGGTCAACGCAATTCGGGTCGAGCCTGGTTTTATTGAATTCTACGGCTTTCAATCAATGTGTCGGTCACTGTGTGAGGTGGGCTTTGCTCTGTGCTGTAGATTAATATTCAGGGAGCACCTACGAGTATCGTTATTACTGTGGTATGGGTGGCATTTTGCTGCCCTTTATGTCATAATTGGATAACCGATCATCTATGGCGGGCAGTTACACAGATTTAATTACAGCCATGAACAGCATTTCTAGCAATATTAAATATCTTTTCTAGAGTTTTAATACCGATACCTTTGACTTGCGCCAACTGATTAAGCTGGACAATATTAGGTGATTGTATAGCATGTATTACTTTTGACACATAGTCTCTTCTTAAATTGGCTTCTTGAGATATGTAATTTACATCTCTCGAGAGGATCCATTGTTTTGTTTTATCAAAAATGTCGTCCTTTGCAAGCGGATCATACTTGTATATCTCAACCATCAAATCTGCCCTTTTAAGGTATTCCATCATTATGCTCAGGCTTAGTTGTTGAGGGATTCCGCCCCTATCTGTTCCTAGCAAAGGGAAAGCGATGGATTCGATACCCTTTTCTTCATAGGTATTAAGAAATTTTTCAAGACCAGCGTGCAAAAACTCTACCTTTGAGGGATATTTCCAATGCCTTTTTGTGGGGAAATTTAATATCCATCGCGCTGGTGTTTTATGGATCCAAAGCGTACCAATATTAATTTTTTTAAGTGTGCACAATTGTATATATTTTGCATACATATCCGGATATCGAAGACGGCATTCGAGCGCTATGCCAGCACCCATGACACCAACGCAGTTAACAGTATTCACTAATGTTTGGCATTCACTTGTGAATATATTTCCCGTGATTATGGTTACACTCATTTTATTCCTAGAAAAACAATTTAGGGGTGACCAGTGTCTTGTAGCCACAATTTACTAATAGCTTTTGCACATCTGGCGTATAGCAATGCACTGCGCATATATAACTGGGCTCAACTTTTGGATAAACTAGCACTTCAGCGCACATCTTTCGCTTTCCATCTTCATGGTCTGGCCAATACACACTATGTAAAACAGCCCAAGGTAACTCATCAATCTGTTTAACGGAACTATAAAATTTGGTTATGCGTGAGGCAGCATTACCGTCAGAAAGCAGATACTCTGTGTCAAATAGTACAGAAAGATCAATTTCAAGTATTATAAGCGATTTCATAAGATGCCGCCGAACGAACAGCATAGGATTTCGTGGATTTATGTATAGTGGGGTATAGGAGTGTATGCTCCTTTCGTAGTGAGGATCTTTTGTCTCACGCCATCTTTGCGCATCAGGATCTGATATGTCCACCCGATTTGGCTCTATATGAGAAGCTTCATAGTGATTAAGTATCCCGTGCCTTAAGATGTTTTGAAGATTATCCTTGTGTGTAATATGGAAAAGCCCTCCCACTCTCCACCGGCTAAACTGTACCACTATTGCACTATCGTTTCGCTCTTTAGCTTGATTTTCCTCCTTGAACTCCTTTTGTTTCTTTTGTTCATCCAAAGCACGATGCTTTTGTAATTGCCGTCCTCTCGTCCTGATTCTTTCAGTTTCTTGTTTCTCGAATATTGTCTGCTTTCTTAGTTCTTTTTCTTCACTTTTCAAGCGTTCTATTTCGACTTCTTCAATCGTTCCAAACGCGTTAAACGGGACTCCAGAAAATCTACAGGTCTCAAACTCGACAGTGCATAAATCATCATCTGTGATTTCTACAATCCGACCAATACCCACATCCGGTCTGGTTCTATGCTTGACTTTATCTCCAATCTTCAAGATGATTCTCTATAACACATAACGCCACACGTAAAAGGTGCATTTCTAGTGTGTATATCGAATGTAAAATAATGCGTGGCTGACGGCATCGTAAATGTAAACCTGGCACATTAGAACAGCAATTTCACGATTTCACTGGCAATATTTTTTCCTGCTCGGTAATCACTACTTGTTTTCGGAAGAGATACTATGTACCTTTCATCGCCTTTAAATATTGCTTTATAGTGTTTGCCTTCACCCGTTATTTCAAACCCGATTTCCTCAAGGAAATTCCGCATATCGTTGTCCATTTTTCTGTAACTTTTCATTTGAGTTTTTACAGAAGTTGCTTTTTCTTCAATACCGCCAGATGAAGTGTTCGCAGAGATGACATCTTTGAGTAGGTGGTCACGCCGCGAATTAGCTGGTACTTGGCTTTGAAGCTTAGTAAGGTTTAGCAGCAACATATCCTTGTATTCATTTGGATAGAGTTCTTTCTCGCTGCCTTTCACCAGAACAGGCTCACCAGTAACGGATCTGCCAACAGATTCCGCTGCTTGAAGTTCAGCCGTTAGCCGAGATATTTCCTTATTTGCTTCAGTTAATTCTTCCGATTTTGCAGCAAATTCATCATCAAAAGCATCGATGTAGCTTTCGATCTCTGTGGACCCTTCGCTTCTCAATTTCTCAAATCTGCGTCTTGCATTTAATTCTTTGAGATTTCCCCAAGTGCAATAGCGAGGCATACGAACAGTATTCAATCCTGCGCGTAGAGCGTTGGAAATCTCACGTTCTAAGTGAAATGAATCGTAACCAGATATACTAGGCAGCAGAACCTTTCTACCTGTGCCACCAGGCCAATAAATGCCTACAGCACCCCCGTATGCGTTGTTATGCATCACTTCATGCATTAATCGAAACGAAAATTCCCGATTGGGTTCAACAACAACGTGAGCCATTCCAGCGAACCAACGAGCGAGCTTCTCCGCGTCAACGAAGGGTTTGTTTCCACTCTCAGCGCTCACGTATACCACCGGCAATTGAACGCCGGATGCACCTTGGATAAGCGATGAAGCTAACTCGATATCTGAATTGCTCAGAAAGTGCGGAGAGTCTGTGACGCTTAACTCCCCATCTTCACCATTACCAATTGAATCCAACAGCTGCCTTACGATATAGGGCTTTTTAGGCCCTGGAATATATGCCGCTGGATTGTTGGTATCACATGACACTTGCACGGACACATAAAAGCCCGATTTCAGCTTCGTTCCAACAATGTCTGTAACCCAACGAAGCTCAGATTCCTGTTTTTGATATCGCACCCCGGCAGAGATGTAGTTATCGGTGTTTGCTTCGATAATTGAAAGTGTTTCTGATCCGACTTGATGCTGCCACTCTTCCTGTCCGGCATATTCGGATAATTCATCATCGGTAAGTTGGGAATGAGGGCTTCCAACTATCCATTTCTGCGCCACATCGATCAGCTTTTCAATACTGGCATCGTTATCGATGGGAAAAAGTGTACTGAATTTCAACATCGCAAAGTCTTTCCGTTTTGGCTTTCTTCTCTACACAATATATATAAAGCGTTTTGTCACTTTGTTTAACAATAGAGGAAATTGCACCTTCTATTACGAAATAAAACCATCCAGACTAATGTATGTGAATGATATTATTGCTAGTTTCAGATATCAAGCCTGGTCATATCCTGAGAATCTGTCGTATATCAATTCGCATGATGGCACCGATGATCGCGATGACTGATACGTCGGTGTATATCGATCATCGTGCAAACAACTGATATAAATAGATTCTTTTGAGAATATGCTGGCATCATTTAGGGAATGCCAATTGCCAGGCTGTGTGCACATTATAGCTGTAGCGCCGCTGCATGCGCCAGGGCATTGGTGATGAGATGTTGCTTTGGTGCATTCCACATCCTGTGGCCCCTGTTGTGTTGATCTTGACTCGATATTAACGCCGGGACGGTCGTTTGGCAAGTATTGTTTTCCGGATGCGCTGCCTGCCTGTGCGTGTGTTCACGCGTATAGGTGCTTATCCGTCCTACGGGCTGGTGGTGTTTCTCTGTGTTCTTTGTGGGTTTTTCTTTGTCTGTATTCGCTGGGTTTTTCCATTCGCCTGCAGGCAGGCTCCTACTTGCAAAGGTTTTGGGCTTGTGGAGGTTGTGTCGCTGCTCGACATGATGGGTCGCTATGCGACGATGCACTGCGTGTATAGCGACACGCAACGCGGCCTGCGCCGGGATGACAAGGAGTGGAGAGTGGTGACGAGCACTGGAAAGTGATTGCCGGGTTTATGGACGTTCTATATCTCCACCCTCTTGACTGGCTGACTTAACCTCAAGCAGGGTGAGTGCGGCCTGTTCGATCTGTTGTTCAGACGGCAGCACCAGTTTTGCGGCATCGCCCAGTGGTGTGTAGCAGTCGGCACCGGTGACGCGTTGCAGTGGGCGGTCGGTGAGGCCATTCTCCTGTAAAATGCTGATCAGTCCTTCGCTGACGCCGCCGCTGTAGCGACCTTCATCGACGATCAGAATTTTTTCGCATTGTTCCGCGTGCTCGATGATTTGCACGCTGTTCAAAGGCACCAGCCAGCGTAGATCCAGCACCCGTAGGTGAATACCATTCACATCCAGCAGCGTTTTGGCGACCCGCAATGCCGCCGGCACGCTGTTGCCGTAGGTGATGATCAGCAATTCTGTGGCTTCAGGAAAATACACCCGCCCCTGCCCCACTGGCACTTGCTGGCCCGGTGCCGGGTAGGCAAATGACCAACCGCTGTCGCCTTCCTGATAAAGATCCTTGCTCATGTACAGTGCGATCGGTTCCAGCATGGCACAAACGCGGCCGTCCACGGTTGCCAATGCCGCCAGTGTGCGCTGCATCATCACCGCATCGTCACCGCGCGACGGGCAGGCCAGCACCAGGCCGGGAATATCGCGCAATGCCGTGATCGAGTTGTCGTTGTGGAAATGGCCGCCGAAGCCTTTCTGGTAGCCCAGCCCGGCGATGCGCATAAACATCGGGTTGCGGAACTGATCATTGGAAAAATACTGCAGCGAGCAGGCTTCGCCGCGAATCTGGTCACAGGCATTGTGGAAATACGCCAGGTACTGAATTTCCGGAATGGGCAGATAGCCCAGCAAACCGAAACCCTGGGCCAGCCCGAGAATGCTCTGCTCGTCCAGCAGCGTATTGAACACGCGTGCGCCGCCAAAGGCTTTTTGCAGCCCTTTGGTGATGGTGTAAACACCGCCTTTCTGGGCCACGTCTTCACCAAACACCAATGCCTGGTTGTATTGCGCCAACAGGTCACGCAAACCCCAGTTGATCAGAATGGCCATGTGTCTGCGGCCCTGCTGCTCCGGCAGGCGGCTGCCAAACAGTTGCTGGCGACGCTCATCGCTGGCTGCCTGTTCGGCCTGCATCGCGACCCGATCGGGGTGCCACGGTGCCAACGGGGCACTGATCTCATCCAGCGTCGTCAATCTCGGTTCACTGTCAGCCGCATCAGCCGCATGCAAACACTGCTGGCGAATGGATTCATACTCGGCAATGATGTCGTCGCCACTCATCAAGCCACGCGCCAGCACCAATTCGGCGCTGCGCAGCAAGGGATCGCGGGCTTCGGCCTGTTCCAGCTCGGCGATGTCGCGGTAATCCACTTCAAAGTCGGTGCCGGCATGGCCCATCAGACGGGTGGTCTGCAAATGCAGGAACACCGGTTGACGCTTGTCGCGCACACGCGCTACGGCTTGCGTCACCGCGCTGTGCGCCGCCGCCAGATCCAGAACATCGGCGGCAATGTAATGCAGACCATGGCGATGGCTGAAGCTGTCGCGGATCCAGTTGCTCGGAGTCTTAACGGAAATACCCCAGCCATTGTCTTCACAGACGAACAACAATGGCAGCGGCAGGCACTGATGCGCAGTCCAGGCGGCCATGTTGAAGGCACCCTGGGCGGTGGAATGATTGACGCTGGCGTCACCGAAATTGCACACCACCAGACTGTCAGCAGGGATGTCCAACTGATGCCCGACACGCGGGGCATGGGCAATCGCCAACGCACAACCCACTGCCTTGGGCAGATGACTGGCGATGGTGCTGGTTTGCGGCACCACCCACAAATCGCGGTTACCCCAGACCTTGTGACGGCCGCCGGAGGCCGGATCCAGTTTGCTGGCGGCAAACGAACGCGCGCTGTCGGTGATGAAATCACGTCCGCCCTGCGCAGAGCGTGCGGCCATGAAGCCGCCACTGCGATAGTGCAAAAACGCCGGGTCGGTGGTTCGGGTCAATTGCCCCAGCAGGGCATTGCCTTCGTGGCCGCTGCTGCCGATGGTATAGAAGACTTTGTTTTCCAGGCGCTTCACACGCGCCATCAGATCCATCTGGCGGGACTGCAACTGGCACTGAAACAGCGCCAGCAGCTCGATGTCCGTCATCTGGTTGGCAGCTTCGGGACGAATCCTGGCCGGGTCAAGCTGGCGCACATGGCGCAGAAACTGTTGGTCAACCACTTCGGCGCGGTTGATGTTCTTACTGGCGCTGGGGGTTACTGCAGCCATTTTGGTTCCGTATTGAGTCAGGGTTACATGCCGGATGCGCAGGGCTTATCCGGCCTACGATCAGAGACGATGTTCAAGCGGCGGCAATCATGATCTGGCAACAGACTGTAGGCCGGATAAGCCCTGCGCATCCGACAGCTGTTGCCTAAAGACAACCTGTAGGCCGGATAAGCAGCGCGCATCCGACAGCTGTTGCCTAAAGGCCACCTGTAGGCCGAATAAGCAGCACGCATCCGGCAGTTGATGCCTAAAGACAACCTGTAGGCCGGATAAGCAGCGCGCATCCGGCAGTTGATGCCTAAAGACAACCTGTAGGCCGGATAAGCAGCGCGCATCCAGCAAACGTCAGTTACGGCAGATCGCTGGCTAAAAGGCATTGATACCGGTCAGTTCGCGGCCGACAACCAGTTGGTGCACGGTCTCGGTGCCTTCGTAAGTAATCACGCTTTCCAGATTCAGCATGTGCCGGATGGGCTTGTATTCCAGCGTGATGCCGCTGCCACCAAGCAGATCGCGGGCGTCGCGGGCGATGTCCAGCGCCGCGCGCACGTTGTTCCATTTCGCCAGCGACACCTGAGTCGGGTGCATGCTGCCGGCATCTTTCATGCGCCCCAGATGCAGCGCCAGTAACTGGCCGGTGGTGATGCGCCGGGCCATGTCGGCGAGGCGGATCTGCACGGTCTGTGTGGCCGCCAGCGGGCGCTGGAACAGTTTACGGTCAGCGACATAGTCCAGTACCTGGCGATGGCAATCAATGGCGGCCCCCAGCGGCCCCCAGCAGATTCCATAGCGCGCCTGGGTCAGGCAGCTCAACGGGCCTTTCAGGCCGGTCACAGCGGGCAGACGATTGGCATCTGGCACGCGCACGTCATCAAAGTACAACTCCGAAGTAATCGAAGCGCGCAGCGACATCTTGTGCTTGATTTCGGGCGCGTCGAAGCCTTTCATGCCGCGCTCGAGGATGAAGCCTTGCACACCATCATCGGTCAGCGCCCAGACGATGGCGATGTCGGCGATGCTGCCGTTGGTGATCCACATCTTGGAGCCTTTGATGATCCAGTCATCACCATCGCGACGGGCGTAGGTGTTCATGTTCATCGGGTCCGAGCCGCCGTGCGATTCGGTCAGCCCGAAACAGCCGATCACTTCACCGCGCGCCATGAGTGGCAGCCACTGCTGCTTCTGTTCTTCGGAGCCGAACGCGTAGATCGGGTACATGCACAGGCTGGACTGCACCGAGACGAAGCTGCGCAGACCGCTGTCGCAACGCTCCAGTTCCTGGCAGATCAGGCCGTAGGACACCGAGTTGAGGCCGGCGCAGTCATAGCCTTCGATGCTGCTGCCGAGCAAGCCCAGTTCGGCAATTTCGGGGATCAGCTCTTTCGGAAAACGGCCCTGCTCAAAGCAGTCGGCAATCAGCGGCATGGCTTTTTCATCGACAAAGCGCGCCACCGTGTCCTGAATCAGGCACTCGTCTTCGCTGAGCTGGCCACGGATATTGTAGAGATCGGAGGGGTCAAGTTTTCGCATCGGCAGGGTGTCCGTCAAAGTTTTCCAGGTTACAGGGTAGTATTGTAGAGCTTTCGCCGCCTAGCGTCACTGGAATGCATCAACTCGGCGGAAAAGTTACTACTCGTCCGTAAATGACAATGCAGGAGCTTGCTGGCAAGCGCATGGTGACGCCGCTGAAATAGCTGATAAATTCGCTTGCCAGCAAGCTCCAACAGGTGGTTTTTTTGGTGAGTCCAACAGCGCCAATGCGATACTCACCGTCGCTTTTTGCAAGACTGGATTGCAGCGGTCCTGCCGCGCTACTAAAGACTTGTCGGGATGACAAAGCCTTTGTCATCTCGACCGGAGCAGCACATTGTGCTGCGCAGTGGAGAGATCTCTTGTCATCAAAACTTACTCTTGTCGTTCGGCCTGGCGGTTGCTTCGCTCCGGAGATCCCTCGACTCGCTGCGCTCCCTCGGGATGACAACATAGACCGACCCATCTCAAAATCTTGGCTTTGCCAACCAATGGTTCTTTGCCAGCCAACGATTCTTTGCTAACCCGCGTTTCATTACCAACCAACGGCTCTTAGCCAACCCACGTTTCATTACCAGTCAACGGTTCTTTGCCAACCCACGTTTCATTACCAGCCAACGGCTCTGTGCCAACCCACGTTTCATTGCCAGTCAACGGTTCTTTGACAGCCAACGTTACCAGGTATCTACTCACGTTGTTGTGAGGCATAAAACGCCTGTCGGAAAGCGTCGAAGCGCTGCTGCTCAATGGCTTCACGCATCTGCGCCATCAAGGTCTGGTAGTAATGCAGGTTGTGGATGGTTGCCAGCCGGTGCCCAAGAATTTCGTTACAGCGGTGCAAATGCTTCAGGTAGGCGCGGGAATAGTGCTGACAGGCATAGCAATCACAGTTCGGATCAATCGGGTCGGTGTCGCTGGTAAACCTGGCGTTACGAATCTTCAAAACCCCTACGCTGGTGAACAGATGACCGTTGCGGGCGTTGCGGGTGGGCATCACGCAATCGAACATGTCGATACCGCGTGCCACCGATTCGACCAGGTCCTCCGGCCGACCCACGCCCATCAAATACCGCGGCCGCTGTGCCGGCATCAGCGGCTCGGTGTGCTCGATGATACGCAACCGCTCTGGCTCCGGCTCACCGACGCTGAGTCCGCCAATGGCATAGCCATCAAATCCGATCTGCTGCAATTCCTGCACCGACAGCTCACGCAGATCGGTGTACATGCCGCCCTGGATAATGCCAAACAGCGCCGTGTCGCGGTTTTGACCGGCCTGCAGTGCAGTGTGTGCACTGCGACTGCGTGCCGCCCAGCGCAGCGACAACTCCATCGACTTTTTGGCCACAGCATGCTCGGCCGGCCAGGGTGTGCATTCGTCAAAAATCATGACAATATCAGCACCCAGATCATGCTGTATCTGCATCGATTCTTCCGGCCCAAGGAAAATTTTCGCGCCATCCACCGGCGAGTGAAATGTCACCCCCTGCTCGGTGATCTTGCGGCGCCCGGCGAGGCTGAACACCTGAAAACCGCCTGAGTCGGTCAGGATCGGGCCTGACCAGTGCATGAAGTCGTGCAGGCCGCCATGCGCCTTTATGACTTCGGTGCCAGGCCGCAGGCTCAGATGAAAGGTGTTGCCAAGAATGATCTGCGCACCAGTGGCCTGCAGTTCCTCCGGCGTCATCGCCTTCACTGTGCCATAGGTGCCGACCGGCATGAACGCAGGTGTTTCAATCACACCACGTCGAAAGGCCAGTTGACCGCGACGAGCGCGGCCATCGGTTTGCTTTAATTCAAAATCCATTAGTACAGTTAACCGGGTCAAGTAATGAGCATGGCATCGCCATAACTGAAAAAACGAAACTGCCTGCTGATAGCATACTCGTAGGCGGCCATGATCCGTTCCCGGCCAGCCAGCGCCGCCACCAGCATCATCAACGTCGAACGTGGCAGATGAAAATTGGTGATCAGGCCATCTATGACCCGAAACCGATAGCCTGGATAAATGAACAGCCGACTCTCTGCGCTGCCGGCCTGCACCCGGCCAGCCTCGTCAGCGGCACTTTCCAGGGTTCGTAACGAAGTGGTGCCAACAGCAATGATGCGTCTACCGTCCTGCTTTGCGGCATTGATCGCAGCGGCCGCTGTGGCGCTGATCTGGTAGCACTCGGCGTGCATCTGGTGTTGCAGTATAGACTCGCTGCGCAATGGCTGAAACGTGCCAGCGCCAACGTGCAAGGTTACTTCAACGCGTTCGATACCGGCGCCATCCAGCTGCTGCAGCAGCGCCTGATCAAAATGCAGGCCCGCGGTGGGCGCCGCCACCGAACCCGGTGCGCGTGCGTACACGGTCTGATAGCGCTCGATATCCGCCTGGTCGGCAGCTCGTTTGATGTAGGGCGGCAGCGGCATATGGCCATGACCATGCAACAGATCCAGCAACGGTTGCGCGCTGCTGCGGATGCGGTAGAAGCTGTCTTCACGGCCCTCAACCTGCAGGCACTGTTGGCCATCAAGCACTAATTCGGTGCCAGTTTGCAGTTTGCGGTTGCTGCGCGCCTGACACAACATGGTCTGTGCATCCAACAGCCGTTCCAGCAGCAGTTCCACCCGTGCACCGGTGGTCTTGCTGGCCCAAAGCCTGGCTGGCAAGACCCGGCTGTTGTTCATCACCAACAGATCATCGCTGCGCAACAACTGCGGCAGATCGGCAAACACCCGCTCGCTGAAAGCATCGGTCTCGCAACTGACCTGCAGCAGGCGCGAAGCGGACCTGTCCGCCAATGGCTGCTGGGCAATCAACTGTTCCGGTAGGTCGTAATCGAAATCACTGGTGCGCATATTCGCTGAGTATTGGCTGTGCGGGTACGATAAACTAGGGCATTGTAATTCGTTGACAGTCCAATTGCTTTGGTACTCACCGCACATTGCCGATGGATAGTATCTGCTGGACCTGCAGATCACCCCGCTGATTTTTCGACGTCGCGCCCGGTAGGCCGGTCATTTACCCACTACATTCCGATACCGTCATGACAACATTCAATGCCGAAACCGCTGCACAACTGGATCACGATGACAGTCTGGCCAGCTACCGCAGCAAATTCCATTTTCCCCATGCTGCCGATGGCAATGAGGTCAACTATTTCTGCGGCCAC
>JAJFKZ010000092.1 GCA_021772955.1 Gammaproteobacteria bacterium
TGAACGCCGCAATAGCCTGATCCAGATGCTCGCGGCTGTGGGCCGCTGACATCTGCACGCGGATGCGGGCTTCGCCCTTGGGCACCACGGGGAAGAAAAAGCCAATCACATAAATGCCTTCATCCAACAATGCGTTGGCCATTTGCTGGGAGATTTTGGCGTCATACAACATCACCGGCACGATGGGATGCGTGCCTGGCTTGATGTCGAAGCCGGCGGCGGTCATCTGCTCGCGGAAATAGCGCGTGTTGGCTTGCAGTGCATCGCGCAGCTCGGTGCCTTCGTTGAGTATCTCGAACACTTTCAACGCTGCGCCTACCAGCGGTGGCGGCAATGTGTTGGAGAACAGGTACGGGCGTGAGCGCTGGCGCAGCAGATCGATAACCGGCTTGCGTCCGGTGGTGTAGCCGCCGGAGCCGCCGCCCAGCGCCTTGCCAAGGGTCGAAGTGATGATGTCGATTTTGCCCATCACGCCGCAATGTTCTGGCGAGCCGCGACCGGTTTTGCCAAGAAAGCCGGTGGCGTGGCAGTCATCAATCATGACCAGGGCGTTGTACTGTTCTGCCAGTCTGGTTATCTCATCGAGTTTTGCTATGAAGCCATCCATGGAGAACACTCCGTCGGTGACGATCATGCGCTGCCGACAGTGTTGGGTTTTTTGCAGTACTGCTTCCAGTGCCTGCATGTCGCTGTTGGCATAGCGATGGCGTTCGGCCTTGCACAGACGGATGCCATCAATGATCGAGGCATGGTTCAGCGCATCGCTGATCACCGCATCTTCAGGGCCGAGAATGGTCTCGAACAAGCCGCCGTTGGCATCAAAACAACTGGTGTAGAGAATAGTATCCTCGGTACCGTGAAAGTCGCTGATGGTCTGTTCCAGTTGTTTGTGCAGATCCTGCGTGCCACAGATAAAGCGTACCGAAGCCATGCCGAAGCCGTACTCGTCCAATGCCTCGTGGGCGGCCTGGACAATGCGCGGATCGTCGGCCAGGCCCAGATAGTTGTTGGCACAGAAATTCAACACCTGGCCACGACCGGCGACGTCGATGGCCACATTCTGCGGCGTGGTGATCAAACGCTCGTGTTTGTAAAGTCCATCGTCTTCGATGTTGTGCAGGGTGTCGCTGAGTTGCTGGTAAAACGAACCGGTGTCAGTCATAGTAAGAATTCCGAAAGCTTTAATGAGGCGCCGCGGCTGGGCGCAGTACAGAGTGACCAGAAAATAGATTAAGGGCGATCTGTTTTCATGTCGGGTTAATAATAACAAGATTGTCCGCACCAGCTTGTGCGACTGTAGCGGTGGTAATTTTTCTATCCAGTGTTACCAGTCTGCCGCTGTGCCGGGTTGCCAAGGCCAGTAGATAAGCATCGGTAATCTGGCGTGAACTCAAAATGCTGTCCCAGAGCAAGCCGTTTGCTTGCAATGGATTGACATCGTCCGGCCAGAATTGGTGCGCGTCTTCTGCCATTGCCGCTGCCAGTCGTTGCGCTATCTGTGCAGGTGGCAACGGTGCCGGATATGCGGTCTGCGACATGATGCGGATACAGCCATTCAGAGTTAACGGACAGGATGCCCAGCCATATTGAATCTGAGCAGATAACCAGTCACGGCAAAGCTGGTGATGGACATGCTGGGTATCCAGCAGCGCGATCAGCACATTCACATCCAGCAAGGCACGGATCATATGCCTTCCTGTTCACGAATAGTTTCAATCTGTTGCTCGGTGACAATGCCGCCACGCGGCGGAAAAGGCTGAAAACCACAGCAGGCCTGCAGCGATTCATCATGGTCTGCATGCACCCTGGTCATGGCCTGTCTGGCCAACTCGGAAAGCACCTGACCGGCGGTTTTATGCTGTCGTTTGGCCAACTCCTTGGCCGCCTGTAACACTTGTTCGTCAATATCCAGTGTGGTACGCATGATGTTATTGCATCTGATGATTTGATGCTATTCTAGCATGCCAGCCCAGAATGCAAGAAATACGCGCATGCGGTGGATTTAACTGCTGATTCGATGCACACTGAACAGATGAATAAAAATACCCAGGATCCGCACCAGCCACTGCGTGCTGATATCAACTTGCTCGGCAGAATTCTCGGTGAGACGATACGCGAGCAAACTGGTGAACAGTTGTTTGGGCAGGTGGAAAAAATCCGCGAACTGGCCAAAGCTGCTCGCGAACAAGGTGATCATCGATCATTGCAGGCGCTGATAGCTGCTCTGAATGCCAGCGAACTGGTGCAGGTAGCGCGGAGTTTCGGGCAGTTTCTGAACTACGCCAATATCGCCGAGCAGCACCACCGTGTACGCCGCCGGCGCCAATACCAAATGGATGCTGAGCAGCATGCCGAACCAGGTTCGCTGGATGAATTGCTGCCGCGTTTATTGCACAGCGGTTGCACGCCAAAGCAGGTGATCGATTGCATCAGCACGCTGAGCATCGAACTGGTCATGACTCCGCATCCGACTGAAGTCACGCGCCGCACGCTGCGACACAAGTACAGCGACATCGCGCGCATACTGGGTTTTCTGGATCGTACAGATATCACCAAAGAAGAGCGGCTGGCACAACTTGCGCGATTGCGTCGACGTATCATTGCCGCCTGGCACAGTGATGAAATCCGCCGCGCCAAACCAACCCCGGTGAACGAGGCCAAGTGGGGTTTTACCACGGTCGAGCGCACCTTGTGGGATGCGCTGCCGGCACTGTTGCGCAAGCTCGATAGAAAGCTGCAGCAGCATCTGCACATCAGCCTGCCAGCCACGGCCACCCCCATCCGTTTTGCCAGCTGGATGGGTGGAGATCGCGACGGTAACCCTTATGTGACAGCCGATCTCACCGCCGAAGTCTTGTTGCTGGCGCGCTGGAAGGCGGCTGACCTGTTGCTTCGCAATATCGGCGCCTTGCGCCATGACCTGTCCATGCTCGATGCCAACGAGCAACTCAGAGACGTGGTCGATGATCATCCCGAGCCTTATCGTGAACTGCTGCGGCAGGTGAGCGCGCGGCTAGTGCATACGCGTGACTGGGCCACCGCCTGTCTGCAAGACACACACGCGGCGCACACGGACATTCCGTATGAGGACATTTATTACGATGATCAGCAGCTGCTGCAACCCTTACTGCTGATTCGCCAATCGCTGATCGACTGCAACATGGCGGCCATCGCGGATGGCAGTCTGATCGACATCATTCGCCGCGTGCAGTGCTTCGGCATGACCTTGCTGCGCTTGGACATACGTCAGGAAGCAGACCGTCATACCCGGGCCGTGGCCGCGATCGCCGAGCTGCTTGGCCATCAGGATTACGCCCAGCTTGATGAAGCACAGAAGCAGGCTTACTTGCTGCAGCAGTTGCAAACCGGGCTGCCGCTGTCGGTGTCGCTTGCGAGCCTGTCTGAGCAACTTGCCGCTGAGGATCTCGAAGTTCTCAGTACTTTCAGGCTGATCGCGCAGCAACCAGCCGCCGCGCTGGGGGCTTACATCATCTCCATGGCCAGTGCGCCTTCAGACATACTCGCTGTGCGCTGGCTGCAACTACTGAGCGGCAGTAAAGAGCCGCAGCGCATCGTGCCACTATTTGAAACGCTGGATGACCTGCGCAATGCGGCAGACTCGTTGCGCTCCTTGTTTGCGATTGCCTGGTACCGCGACGATTGTGGACAGCGCCAGGAAGTGATGATCGGGTATTCCGATTCGGCCAAGGATGCCGGGTTCCTGACCGCGGCCTGGGCGCAATTTCAAAGCATCGAGGAAATCATTGCTGTTTGTGCCGAGCACGGTATTGAATTGACGCTGTTTCATGGTCGTGGTGGCTCAGTCAGTCGTGGTGGCGGGCCACTGCACCCGGCCTTGCTGGCGCAGCCGCAAGGCGCTGTTCCCGGTCGTGTCCGGGTCACCGAACAGGGTGAAGTGATCGACTTTAAATTCGGCCTGCCAGACATTGCCATGCGCAACCTGGAGCTGTACACCACGGCCACACTGGAAGCCACCTTGCTGCCCGCGCAAACTGTGCCGCCGCGGTGGCGAACTCTGTTGCAGAGCTTGAGTGCGACAGCGCTGGTCGCTTATCGCCAGACGGTACACAGCGATGCGCGGCTGCCCGAGTATTACCGCCAGGCCACACCGGGTCCGGAACTGAGTCTGCTGGAGCTGGGCAGTCGTCCAGCGAGCCGCAAGCCAGATGGTGGCATTGAGAGCCTGCGCGCCATTCCGTGGGTGTTTGCCTGGACGCAAATACGCCTGATGCTGCCTGCCTGGTATGGTATGGAGGTGGCCTTGCAGCAGGCCGCCAACGACGGGCAACTGGATGAACTGCGCGAGATGGCGAGCAACTGGGGCTTCTTTCGCATGCTCATGGACATGCAGGAGATGGTGCTGGCCAAATCCGATTCTGCCGTGGCCACCTGTTACGAGCGTTCGCTGGTCAATGATCCGCAACTGCAGGATCTGGGCGAGCATTTCCGTCAGCAGCTGGAGCAGGCGATTAGTGCGGTAGAAGTCATCAATCAGCGTGAATTACTGGCCGATCATCGCGTGCTGCGTCGCTCCATCGATGTGCGCAACCCGTATGTGTATCCACTGCACATGATCCAGATAGAAGCCATGCGCAGGTTGCGCCGTGGCGACGAGGATGCCGATGGTTGCCTGCAACACGCCCTGCAAGTGGCGATCACCGGCATTGCCGCAGGTTTGCGCAATACCGGCTAGTCCGTACCGGTTAGACCGCACCGGTCCAGTCGCACACCACCTTGCCGCATGCGCCGGCGGCCATCAGCTCGAAGCCCTGCTCGTAGTCACCGATCGGGATGTGGTGCGTCATGGCCTTGTGCAAGGGGAAACCGGTGAGCACCATCTGCGTCATCTTGTACCAGGTTTCATACATGCGCCGGCCATAGATACCGTGCAGTTCCAGGCCCTTGAATATGACCTGATCCCAGTCGATGCCGCTGCCATTGGGCAGGATGCCCAACATGGCCACGCGGCCACCATGAAACATGGCCTTGAGCATGTCATTGAAGGCCTTCGGGTTGCCGGACATTTCCAGACCAATATCAAAACCGTCAATCTTCAGCGCCTTGACCGCACCAGCAATGCTTTCATGCTGGACATTGATGGTATGGCTGGCGCCCATGTCGCGGGCCAGTTGCAGGCGGTAGTCATTGATGTCGCTGATGACGACATGACGGGCACCCACATGGCGACAGATGCCGGCAGCGATAATGCCGATTGGTCCGGCCCCGGTGATAAGCACATCCTCGCCGACCAGGTCGTGCTGCAGGGCGCAGTGCGCGGCGTTGCCGAATGGATCAAAAAAAGCCGCCAGTTCCGGTGCAATGGCATCAGGAATCGGCCATAGATTGGTGGCGGGTACAGCCACGTATTCGGCAAATGCGCCGTTGCGGTTGACGCCAATGCCCACGGTGTTGGGGCACAGATGCTGCTTGCCGGCGCGACAGTTGCGGCACACACCACAGACGATATGACCCTCAGCCGAGACGCGTTGGCCCAGTTCGTAGCCTTTGACATCGGCACCGATTTTGCAGATGCGACCGACAAATTCGTGGCCGATTACCAATGGTGGCTTGATTGTGCGCTGGGACCAGTCATCCCAGCTGTAGATGTGCAGATCAGTGCCGCAGATGGCGGTTTTCTCGACCTTGATCAATACTTCGTTGTTGGCTGGTTCAGGCACCTGGACTTCCAGCATGCTGATACCCCTGGCGGGTCGATCCTTGACTAGGGCGCGCATAGTGGCAGTCATGACAGCTGCTCCGAGAGCTTTGAGTGGGGTGGTAATTATAACGCTGCGGGGTCAGCTAAGGCACGCTGAATGGCAGCTTGGTGAAAATTAGTTGTATACTGCTGATAGTAGTAAAAATACCAATAAAATAGTGAGGTGTCAGATGTTTGATTTTGCTAAAACCCTGCGACTGATCAAGGGCGGTTTGCTGGAACCGCAAGCCACCTGGGACAGTTTTCTCGGACAGAATCCCGCTATCAAGACTACGCTGATCCAGCTGACCGGCCCGCTGATCGTGGCCAATGTGCTGCTCGGCGTGATATTTTCTCGCCTGATGGGTGGTTTCTACGCCTACGGCATGGGCGGTAATCTGATCATGGCGATGATCATGGGTCTGGTCATGGCAGTCATCGTTCTGGCCATCGCCACTGCCGTGATCAATGCACTGAGCGGTGTTTTTGGTGGCAAGTCGGATCTCAATCGCGCCTTTGCTGCTGTGTCGCTGGCGATGATTCCAGCCTATGTGGCGGGTATAGTCGGTGCCCTGATCCCGTTTCTGGGGGGGATCGTCATGCTCGCAGGCGCCATCCTGAGTCTGGTCTATCTGTGGCGCATCCTGCCGCAGGCACTGGCCGTTCCCGACGAAAAAAGAACACTGCACTACATTGTCAGCCTGGTGGCCATCATTGTGATCAATGCAATTGTCGGTGCCATCATGGGGGTCGGTTCCATGAATGACCAGATTGGTTCTGGCCACTTCAGTGACAACCGCGATAGTGGTAGTGGCGGCATGTTTTCCGGCATCGTGCGGCAGGCGGAATTGCAGGATGCAGCCAACCGGGATAGCTACGACCCGCCAGCGAATGGCAAGGTCACGGAAGCACAAGTCGAACAACTGTTGCGCGTGGCAGAAAAAGCCGCGGCACTGCAACAGCGCGAAAGCGACAAATTGAAGCAACTGGCCGAGGAAGTTGAAAACAAAGACCAGCCATCGTTTGCTGATATTGCCAAGGTGTATCAGAGCACCGGCAGTGTAATGGGGCTGGCCAATGCGGAGATGGAAGTGGTCATGACCGGTGGTGGTAACTGGGCTGAGCATAAGTGGGTCAAGGAACAGTTGCGCATTGCCATCGTGCAGCAAGACGGCAGCAAGGCCATCGAGCACAATTATCGGCTATACCAGGACTACCAGGAGCAGCTAGACCAGATCATCCATTGAGTCTTGCGGTTAACCCTGTTCTACTGCGCCGCCGCCAGTGCCTGCGTCTGCGGCGATTCGCTAGTTCTGCGCAACAGCAAACGGTCGCTGCCGTCACGGCTGGACAGGTACAGATCGGCTAATCCATCGCCATTGAAATCGGCTTGCTCAACATCAAAGCCGCGACCAACGGTAATGGCCGGCATGATCTCTGCGGTGGCATCGACGAAATTGCCGCTGCCGTCGTTGAGGTAAACCCGCCAGGGGCTTATGGTTATCCACTCGTCCTTGCCTCGATTGGCGTTCGAGGTGATGATATCCATATCACCATCGCCATCCAGATCCATGAACTGGGCGCCAAAGCTGCGATCCTGATCGGCGGGCAGTTGCGCAGTGGTGATGTCTACAAATTCGCCTGCACCGGTATTGCGCAGTAGTCGGTTCTGCGGATCGGCAGATTCCACAAATGCCTGGACGTTGCCAAACAGCAAATCCAGATCACCATCGCCATCGATGTCAGCCAGATCGGCGGCACGGGTTTCCTCTGCTGTGCTGAGCAGCGGCAGTGCCGCAACAGCATGCACAAACCGGCTGTGGCCATCGTTGAGCAGTACACGGTTGTCGTCCTCGTTGCCGATGAGCAAATCCGGATCACCGTCGCCGTCCACGTCACCCAGAGCCAGATCCTGGGTAACATCATCTTGCTGCGGCAAATGTCCGGCTGTGACGTCCTTGAAGGTGGCATCGCCAGTGTTCAGAAGCAACACGTTTTGGCCGTTATTGCCAATCAGAATGTCGGGCAGCTCATCGCCCACCAGGTCAGCCACCACCACGGCGTTGGAGGTGCCGGTCACCGGCAGGCGGTCGGAAGCATCCATGAAAAAGCCATTACCATCATTCAGGTACAACTCGTTGGTTTGATCATCTTCGCTGACAACTATGATGTCCGGGTCGCCATCGCCATCAAAATCAGCGATTCCGATGTCTTCGCTGTCATGTTCACCGCGCGGCAGGCGGGCATCGCTGGCGTCGCTGAAATGCCCGGAACCATCATTGAGCAGCAGGATATTGGCGCGGTGTTCGTTGGCGACAATAATATCCAGATCGCCATCGCCATCCACATCGACAACCCCGGCATCCATGCTCAAGGCATCGGTGGCGCCGACGGGCAGATGCGTGGCGGTGACGTCTATGTACCAGTCGCTGCTGCTGAGCTGAGCGGAGTCGGGCGCAACATGGGCCGGTCCGGCCTGGTCATGTTGCTGCGCTATCGCTGGCGATAACAACCACAACACGATGAGCAGGGCGGTTGCCGGCTTGGTGGCTATGTAGGGCATGATCAACCTCAGTGCTAAATCCATGCAGTATCATGTGGTCTGCGGATACTTTCGTCAAATGGTCAAGCTCGATTCAGGCAACAGCTTATGGGAAAAATCAGAACAGGGAAAAGCGCTTCCTCCATCGTAATGTTGCTGCTGCTACTGGCCGTGGCCTGGCAGCAGCAATGGCTGCCGACCACACAATCTTCTGCTGACTCCGAACAGTTTGCGCCACAAGCGGTTGAGTCCGGCGCGTACGATAACGCCGCCATCATGCAGGCGTTTCGAGATCAACGCAGCAATGTGCAGGTGCTAGGCCAGGGCATTGTGCAGCGTGTGTTACCGCCTGACAACGATGGCAATCCGCATCAACGTTTCATTGTCCGAATAGCACCAGATCATACCGTGCTGCTGGCACACAATCTTACCTTGGCAGAGGAGATCAAAAACCTCAGGCGCGGTGAGCAGGTCAGCTTTTACGGTGAATACGAATGGAACGATCGCGGCGGGGTGATTCACTGGACCCACAATGATCCACAAGGCCGCCATGCCGATGGCTGGATTGAGTATCGCGGCAGGCGCTATCAGTAGTGCCTTGTGGAGGCAATACCAGCATGCCTGTTGGCAATACCGGTTCAAGCACAACTGCTTGGTCATCTTGACTACAGTAGCTCAGCAATGATCTCGTCACCATGCTCTGCGTGGGAACGCCCAGCAGGTTTTTTGCAAGAGTGAATCGACTGCAAGGCAGGCTCCTACACGAATGGCTCGCTTGCTAGGCAGGCTTTGCTCTCGTTCCCACGCTCTGCGTGGGAATGCCTAGCTACTGCCCACATCAATCCATCTGCATAAGCTGTGCATGGATTCATCTGCTCCTGGTGCTGCTGCCGCCATGACGTCATGGCAGACATCTGCTACCATCCGGGCTGGCTTGTTAACTTAGGGATTTCGATCATGTACTATCGCCGCTGCACGCGCATTTGTTTGTTTC
>JAJFKZ010000093.1 GCA_021772955.1 Gammaproteobacteria bacterium
TATTGCGAGGGAGCAGGGTGAGAACCCTGGTCAGGGTTCGACCGATCGGCAGGACAGCCGATCGGGGCGTCGCCTGGCGACGCACGAAGTGTGCGAGCCATGGAAGGCGAGCATCAATCCCTCTCTCTCCGCCAATAAAAATACCCCGCCACGCGCGGGGTTTTTTATTGTGAATGTGCAGGCGAACGTGCAGGCGAAAGTGCAGGTTGAGTCTTTTGCCGGGTCTGGGCTGATCCCAAGACTGTTGAGTTAAGACTCGGCACTCTGTAGGAGCCTGCCTGCAGGCGAACAAAGTCAGAACTCTGAGCCGTTCGCCTGCAAGCAGGCTCCTTGTATATTCAGTTTTGATGGTTTTACTATAGGTATACCTTCATCGGGGCTAATCCACCCGGATCGTAAACGTGAATGCCGTGGCTGAGCTGGTGGACAGGTTGCTGGTGGACAGGTTGCTGGTGGGGGTAGTCAATCTCTGTATGCGCCGGATTAGTCCTATCCAGCCGCAGTGACTGACCGGCCGGTTGTGCCGGGAACCAGGCCGCAATAAGTCATGTCCATGCAGAATGCCATTTGCTGCGCAATAGCCAGGCCGTGTATGGCATAATATCGGGCTGATCCAGATACACGGCGCATGCGGCGTCGATCACTAAACTGAGCATAGGAAGCATTATGGAATTCTTTTTCGATTCGGCATGGGCACAGGCCGGTGGTGCGCCTGCAGGTGGCGGTTTGATGTCGTTCCTGCCACTGATTCTGCTGTTTGTAGTGTTTTATTTCCTGCTGATTCGACCGCAGATGAAACGCGCCAAGGAGCATCGAAAAATGGTTGCAGACCTGGCCGTTGGTGATGAGGTGCTGACCAATGGCGGCTTGTTGGGTGTCGTGCGGCAGGTCGGAGAGAGTTTTCTGGATGTGGAGCTGGGCGCCAACATGATCGTCAAGCTGCACAAGCATCAGGTGTCCAGTGTGCTACCCAAGGGTACCTGGAAGGCCACCAGTAAGGCGTCTGGCAAGACCAGTGCCGGCAAGAAAGTCAGCAAAAAGGCCGGTGGCTCAAGTCAGGCCGAAGCTGCAAGCGCCGGCAAGAGGGCTGATCACACTGCTGGAGACGAAGCAGCTGAAGACAAAAGCTGATCCTTCAACGCATTTGTTGAGTAACATCAATTCCCCGACTCCGGTCTGATAATAGAAGCATTCAGGTTTTTGCATGAACCACTACCCACTTTGGAAAAATTTGCTGATCATGACGGTGGTCCTGATCGGTGCGTTGTACGCAGCTCCCAACCTGTTTGGCGAGGATCCCAGCGTGCAGATTTCTTCGTCCCGATCGCTGGCCATTCCGGCAAGCATTGAAGCGAGCATTGCCACCACGCTAAATGAGGAAGGCATAGACTTCAAGGCGATTGATTACACCGAGCAACGTGTGCTGGTGCGTTTGAATAACGCCGAGCAGCAGATCCGAGCCAAGGAAGTGCTCAGTGAAAGCCTGGGCACGCAATATGTCAGCGCGCTGAATCTGGCGCCGGCGACCCCGGGCTGGCTGCGTGCGTTGGGCGCAGCGCCGATGGTGCTGGGCCTGGATTTACAAGGTGGTGTGCACTTTCTGATGCGCGTTGACATGGAAACTGCCGAGCGGCAGCAACAAGAGCGCATCGTGGATGAAATTCGTACGGCGCTGCGCGATGAAAACATTCGCTATGATTCGGTGACCGCCAATGGCCGGACGGTGACTGCCGTGCTCAGACAGGCAGATCAGATTGATGCCGCAGTGGCTGCAGTCGCCAGACAAAATCCTGAACTGGGTCTGGACAGCACCGAGCGTAACGGGGATACCGCCCTGATCGCCAGAATCACTGAAGAAAGTCTGCAGGACCTGCGCCAGCGCTCGATTTTGCAGAACATCGTAACCTTGCGCAACCGCGTCAACGAACTTGGTGTGTCCGAACCGATCGTGCAACAGCAAGGTGAAGACCGGATTGTTGTGCAGTTGCCGGGCGTTCAGGATACCGTGCAAGCCAAGCGCATCATTGGCGCGACGGCAACCCTGGAGTATCGTGCGGTGGACACCGAAAACGATGCCGTTGCCGCAGCCAATTCCGGCCGCGTGCCACCAACTTCACGACTTTACTATGAGCGCAATGGCCAGCCGGTGCTGCTGAAAAAGCGCCTGATTGTGTCCGGCGATCAATTGATCGGGGCCAATTCCGGTTTTGATCCGACCAGCGGCTCGCCGATGGTCTCGGTCACACTGGATGGTGCCGGTGCGCGGCGCATGTTTGATTTCACGACTGAGAGTGTCGGCAAGCCGATGGCGGTGCTGTACATCGAGGATCGTTATGATCCGGGTACCGGCCGCAACCGGCGCGTGGAAGAGGTCATTTCGGTGGCCAATATTCGAGAGCCCTTTGGCAAGCGGTTCCAGACCACCGGTCTGGGCAGCTCTGACGAAGCTGCAAACCTGGCACTGTTTCTGCGCGCCGGTGCACTCGCTGCGCCGGTCAGAATTGTCGAGGAACGTACCATTGGCCCCAGCCTTGGTCAGGAAAACATCGACAAAGGTTTTCAGTCGGTATTGATTGGCTTTGTGCTGGTGCTGGTCTTCATGGCTCTGTATTACAAGGCCTTCGGTCTGGTGGCCAATGTCGCCTTGATGTTGAATCTGGTGCTGATTGTCTCTGTTCTGTCCATGTTCGGGGCGACCCTGACGCTGCCCGGTATTGCTGGTATTGTGCTCACGGTGGGCATGGCGGTGGATGCCAACGTGTTGATTTATGAACGCATTCGCGAGGAGTTGCGCAGTGGCAACAGCCCGCAGAACAGCATTCGTTCAGGCTATGACAAGGCCCTTTCCACGATTGCCGATGCCAACGTGACCACCTTGATTGCATCCATTGCACTGTTTGCCTTTGGTACCGGACCAATCAAGGGCTTTGCAGTGACCCTGAGTATCGGTATTCTGACATCGATGTTTACTGCCATCATGGTTACCCGGGCATTGGTGAACGTTATTTACGGGCCGCGCAAACAGCTCAAGTCATTGGCCATTTGAACAAGCATCGAGATCATCATCATGGATTTTTTCAGTAAACAGACGCAGATCGACTTTCTCAAACTAAGGAATGTCGCGTTTGCCTTTTCGGCACTGTTGATCATTGCTTCGGTGGCATCACTGGCCACCCGCAGCCTGAATTTCGGCCTGGATTTTACCGGTGGTACGCTGATTGAGGCAGGCTTTGAGTCCACCGTGGATCTGGACGCAGTGCGTACCAGCATGGATGCAGCCGGCTTTTCGGACTATATCGTGCAGCAATTCGGTGATGCTTCGTCCATCGCCGTACGCCTGGCGCCACGCGGTGGTGAGGAGAGCAATGCCGAGCTTAGCAGCGCTGTGCTGGAGGCGCTGCAGCAGTCAGGACAGGGTGAAATCGACATTCGACGAGTGGATTTCGTGGGGCCGCAAATTGGCAAGGAACTGGCCGAAAAAGGTGCGCTGGCCATGTTCTGGGTACTGGTTGGTATCCTGCTGTATATCTCCTTGCGCTTTCAGTGGCGCTTTTCCGTCGGCGCTGTGGCGGCGCTGATGCACGATATCATCATCACCATTGGCATACTCTCGTTTACGCACCTGCAATTTGATCTGACCGTGGTCGCTGCCTTGCTGGCGGTGATCGGTTACTCTCTCAATGACACCATCGTGGTGTTTGATCGTATTCGCGAGAACTTCCAGGGCATGCGTAAGACCGGCCCGTTGCAGGTCGTCAATATTTCCATCAACCAGACCATCTCGCGCACCATCGTGACCTCCGGTACCACATTGCTGGTGCTGGCGGCACTGTATTATTTCGGTGGTGATGCAATAGCCGGTTTTGCCCTGACCCTGATCATTGGTATCGGCGTTGGTACCTATTCGTCAATTTACATTGCCAGTGCGATTACGCTGAAGCTGGGCGTGAGCCGTGAAGACCTGCTGGAAAGAAAAGTTGAAAAAGAAGGCGCAAAGTTGGACTCAATGCCATAATGGGCGTTGAGCATGGCAAGTTGAGGCAATCCACATGAACAACAGAATACTGAGCGTGATCGCCGTCGCAGCACTGCTGTTGGCAGCTTGTGTGACCATCAATGTTTATTTTCCAGAAGCAGCAGCGCGCGAAGCGGCGACCGAATTCATCAGCGGCGTTTTGAATGATAGCGCAGCGACCGAAGCTGGCTCAAGCAACGGCGACGGCAACGGCGACGGCAATGGCTCAGTGCAGCTACAGCCAAAAGCACGGCCACAGCATGAGCCGCTGTGGTTGGCCATGCTGAATTTGCTGGTGCCGGCAGCCCAGGCTCAGCAAGCCATCAATATCGACATCAATACGCCCGCGATCCAGGCGATTCAGCAGCGTATGCGCGAGCGCCAGCAGAACGTGCTCAAGGCCTACTACGAGGCCGGAGCCATTGGCCTGGACAACGACGGACTGGTGCAGATTCGTGATCGTACGGCGGTGAGTCTGTCCGAGCGTACCCGGATGCAGCAAGCGGTGAATGAAGACAACCAGGATCGCAAAGCTGTCTACCGCGAAATTGCCGTGGCCAATGATCACCCGGAATGGGAAGATGAAATCCGCTCGATTTTCGCCGAGCGCTGGATCGCCATGGCCCCCAAGGGCTGGTATTACCAAACCAAAAACGGGAACTGGCAACAGAAATAACCACAGGTGCCAGTCAGTCAACCCGAAGCCGGTGAGCTGGTCAGCATCACCGATCTCAGTCATGATGGCCGCGGCGTCTGCCGCGTTAATGGCAAAACCGTGTTTGTACACGGTGCGCTGCCGGATGAACGCGTGCAACTGCGGTTTCTGCAGCGCCATCGCAAATACGATGAAGCTGAAGCTGCAAGTGTGGACCAGGCCAGCCCTGATCGGGTGGCACCGCGCTGTGAACATGTGGATTTCTGCGGTGGTTGCGCTTTGCAACATCTCTCGATCGAGCAGCAGCGCCAATTCAAGCAGCAGCAATTACTGGAAAACCTCAAACGCATCGGACAGCTGGACGTTACGCCGGAGCAGCTGGCTGCGCCACTGATCGCGGCGCCTTGGGGCTATCGGCGCAAGGCCAGACTCAGTGTGCGCTATGTGCACAAGAAACAGCGCGTGCTGGTGGGTTTTCGTGAGCGCAAAGGCAAGTTTGTGGCCGATTGCCAGCATTGTCATACACTGCATCCGGCCATCGGTGAGCGTCTGCAGCAATTGGCCGAACTGATCAACGCCATGTCCATCCGCGAACGTGTGCCGCAGCTGGAAGTGGCCTGTGGTGATGACAGCTGTGCCCTGATCGTGCGCCATCTGCTACCGCTCAGTGATGCGGATCTGGACTTGTGGCGCGATTTCCATTCCAGCACAGGGATCGCCATCTACTTGCAGGCCAAAGGCCCGGACAGCATTCAGCTCCTTGTTCCAGAACAGCACCAACTTGCCTATGCCATTGATGCTGGGCAAATCAACATGCCTTTTGCACCCACTGATTTTGTCCAGGTGAATGCCGAAATCAATCAACGTATGGTGGCCCAGGCCATGGACTGGCTGGCACTACGGGGTGATGAACAGGTGCTGGATTTGTACTGTGGCCTGGGCAATTTCTCCTTGCCACTGGCACGACGCGTGGCGCAAGTCACGGGCGTAGAAGGCAGTCAGGACATGGTTCGCCGTGCGCAGCAGAATGCCAGCAGCAACCAATTGCACAATGTCTGCTTTCATATGGCCGATCTCAGCGTCGCCCCAGTGGATCTGCCGTGGCAGCGTCAGCATTTTGATGCGATACTGCTGGATCCGCCCCGTGCCGGCGCCGCTGCCTGTGTGGACATGCTTGCCGCCAGTGCCGCCAGTCGCATTCTCTACGTTTCCTGCCAACCCGCGTCGCTGGCCCGGGATTTGGGTCAGTTGGTCAACCAGCACGGCTTCAAGCTGGAAAAGATCGGCATCATGGACATGTTCCCCCACACTGCACACGTGGAAACCATGGCGCTGTTGCGCAGAGGCTGACGTGACCGGGTATTGCCCTGTGCTGATCGGTATCGCCGGAACACGGCTGCTGCAGCATGAACTGGCGCTTTTGCAGCATCCTTTATGTGCCGGCGTGGTGCTGTTTGGCCGCAACTACCTGGACCCCGAACAACTTGCCGAGCTGTGCAGCGCAATCAAGGCGATCAATTCCCGATTGCTGATCGCCGTGGATCAGGAAGGCGGACGAGTGCAGCGCTTCAAGCAGGGTTTTACCGCGCTGCCGCCCTTGTCGGTGTATGGGGAGCTGTACCTCGACAGTGCCGATCAGGCTTTGGATTATGCCTATCGGCATGGCCGGGTGATGGCGGCAGAACTGCGTGCGCGCGGTGTGGATTTGAGCTTTGCGCCGGTACTGGATGTGTGCAGTGCCAGTAACATTATTGGTGATCGTGCATTCAGTCAAACACCTGCAGTGATTGCACAGTTGGGGCGAGCCATGATTGCGGGCATGCACGATGCCGGCATGGCAGCTGTGGGCAAGCATTTTCCCGGTCATGGTACGGTCCTGGCCGATACGCATACCGAGGTGGTGGACGATCACCGGTCACTGGCACAGATTCAAGATCATGACCTGCAGCCGTTTCAGGTATTGGTCGGGGAACTGGATGCAATGATGCTGGCTCATGTCTGCTATCCGAGTGTGGACGCACAACCGGCAGGTTACAGCCGTATCTGGATCCAGGACATATTGCGCCAGCAACTGGGCTACACCGGGCTGGTCATCTCCGACGATCTGGATATGCATGCTGGTGCCGTGGCCGGTGCTATGGCCAGCCGCCTGGCTGCCTGCAGCAACGCCGGTTGTGATCTGGCGCTGATCTGCAAGGCCGAGTCCGCCGCCGCTTTTCTCAGTCAGCACATCGATGTCTGCGCGAGTGAAAACAGGGTTGCAGAATTGCTGCCCAAACACTCGCCAATGAGCATGACAGAAATGCTCAGCGTCGGTGAGTTCCGGCAATGGCAGCAGACCTTGCAACACCTGTCAGCAACCGTTTGAACGACTTGCTGCACACACGGCTGTAGCCGTCGCACGATTGATGCGCTCAAACGATTGTATTACACGCTGTGTAGGCTTGCGATCTGCGATGGTTTCATCTATCGTTGCATTTCGATGGATTGATTTAATAAAAATGCAGGAGCCAGACATGAGCCTATTGATACGCATAACCACCTTGATGGTGTCGGTGCTGGTATGGACGATGTTGTCGACCAGTGTTACTACGATTTCAGCGCAGACGACGCCGGCTGACGATTTTCAGGTCCAACGTGGCGCCGAGACAGTAGGCGGGGTAACCCTGCCGGCCTTCACACTGCGTGCTGCCCGTGATCTGCCGACGCCGAAGCAATGGCAACCAGGTGATCCGATCAAGGAAATTCCAAGACAGTTTCTGGATCGCGAGGCCATGGACAATGTGCCTGAGGCGCGCGGTTTCGGCTTTGATCCGCTGGCGCAAAAGCAGCTTGATGCCACACTGAATTTTGGTGTTGACACGGGTCTGGAAACCACCATCATCAATCAGGACGGCGGTAATTTCACCGGCGTCAACCCGTCTGATACCATCGGCGATGTGGGCGCCAATTTTTATGTGCAGATGATCAATACTGCAGGTGCCGGCAGTGAAGTTCTGATCATTGACAAGGAGACCGGTGTCCAGGCGGCCTTTTTCAACAGTGTCGATCTTGCTGCTGGCTCGGGCACCGGATGTGGCGGTGGTCAGGGAGATCCGGTGGTTGTGTTTGACCAGGCTGCAGCCAACGGCGAGGGACGCTGGTTACTGGCAGAATTCACCGGCAGTTCGATCTGCGTCTATGTGTCCCAGACCCAGGATCCGACCGGCAACTATTTTGTGTACGAGTTTGACTCCATCTCCGGTGGGCTGCCCGACTACTTCAAGGCGGTCGTGTGGCCGGATGCCTACTATGTTGGTGCCAACGAGGGCTTTCAGGGCGGGCGCGCCAATTATGCCTATGATCGTGTCAACATGCTGTTGGGCAATCCGGCCCGTCCGATCCAGGTGTTCTCGTCCGGCACCCTGTCCGGGTTTGGCTTCCAGTTGCTGCAGCCGGTGGACTTCGATGGCCTGATCGCACCACCCAATGGCGCGCCGGGCATATTCATGCGTCACAACGACGATGAATCGCACAATCCGGATTGCGCTGACAGCAGCCAGGATTGTCTGGAACTCTGGGAAATGTCGATCGACTGGGATACTCCGGCGAACAGCACATTTTCCGGACCAACACAGATCCAGATTGCCGAGATCGATTCCAATCTTTGCGGTTTGACCGCATTTGCCTGTGTCTCGCAGCCGGGCAGCGCCACCACCCTGGATCCACTGCGTGAACCGGTCATGTGGCGTGCGCAATTTAGAAATTTTGGTGCCAGCCAGCAGATCGCCGGCTCACTGGTCACGGATGTGGATGGCACCGACCGTCACGGCGTGCGCTGGTTTGTCCTCGAACGCCCGGGCGGCACGGTGACAGGTGGCTGGAGCCTGCAGCAAGAGGGCACCTTTTCGCCGGATGCCACCAATCGCTGGATGTCCAGCAGCGCCATGGACAGCAGCGGCAACCTGGTCATCGGCTACAACGCAAGTTCATCGGCCACCGGGGTGTTCCCGAGCATGCGTTACGCTGGCCGTCAGGTTGGAGACACGCCAGGGGTTCTGGCAAGCGGTGAATTCAGCCTCATCGAAGGCACCGCACCCAATGGCTCCAACCGTTATGGCGACTATTCTGCACTGGTGGTAGATCCGGTCGATGACTGCACGTTCTGGTACACCGCACAGTACAACGTGGCATCAGGCTGGAGCACACGCATCGGGTCCATGCGCTACAATGCCTGTGGTTCGCCGGGTTTCGTGCTGGGTGGCGGTCCGACCGAGCAACAGGTCTGTGTGCCCGATAACCTGCAGGACATCACCGTCAACACCACCAGCATCAATGATTTCATTGATCCAATCACGCTCGCTTTGAGTGGTCAACCCGCGGGCACCACTGTCAACTTCACGCCGAATCCGGTCACGCCCGGCAACAGTGCAGTGGCCAGCATCGGTCTGCCCGCTTCGACCACACCGGGCGCATTGTCGATGAACATTGATGGTACCGCTGCTGGTGCCGATCCGCGCACTTTGGCGCTGACTATTGATGTGTTCAATGCCACGCCTGGCGCCGCGACGCTGGTGGCGCCGACCGATGCCGCCATCGATGTTGACTTGCTGCCGGTACTCAGTTGGACAGCGGCGGCACAATCGGCATCGTTTGCCATTGAGATTGCTACTGATCCGGCGTTTGCCAACATCGTGTACATGGCCACTGAGGCCAGCAGCAGTCATCAGGTTGGCATCCCGCTGGAACGCCTGACCGAGCACTACTGGCGGCTGACTTCCAGCAACCCCTGTGGCGGTGGTCAGACATCACCGGTATTCACGTTTACCACGCGCGATCTGCCGCCACTGCTGCTGGTCGATGACGACGACAATACCCCTGACGTGCGCAGTTTCTATACCGATACGCTGGACGCGCTGGGCGTGCAGTTTGATTTGTTTGATACCAACAACACCGACAATGAACCGGATGCTGCATTGTTGCAGCAATATCAGCAGATCATCTGGTTCAGCGGCGATGAGTTTGGTGGCGCAGCTGGTCCCGGCAGTGCTGGCGAAGCCGCGTTGGCGGATGCTTTGAGTGCCGGGCGCTGTTTGCTGATGACCAGCCAGGATTATCTGTTTGACCGTGGTGTGACCACGTTCATGGCCGATTTTCTGGGTCTGGATCCGGCCTCTTCAAGTGATGACGGTGACTATTTGTCGGTAACCGGTGAGACCGGTACGCTGTTCGACGGACTGGGTCCTTATACACTGGATTACGACACACCCGGTGTGGATGATTTTTCTGACATCATGGTCCCCCTCATCGATGCCGCGCTGACCATGAGCGGTGACAACAGCAATGGTGCCGCCGTCGGTCGCAGTGAATTCGCGTCGGTGTTCCTCGGCTTTCCGCTGGAGGCCGTGCCATCCGCCGGGCGCGAGGAATTGATCGCGGCATTTCTAGATCAGTGCCGGGTGCCGTTGGCGGAGGTATTCTTCGTCGATGGCTTCGAAGATCTTCCGGTAGTGCCTTGATCGGTCACCTGCAGGACTATGCAAAAAAAACCCCCGGCATCCGGGGGTTTTTGCTGGCGAAAGGAGTGAGATAGGCGTTACCATGGGTCTGGTTGCATTCAAGGAGTCCTGAACATGCGTTATATCATCTCAAATTTACTGGCAGTGCTGCTGCTTTCGCTGCCGCTAGCGGGTTTTTCCGGGCAATGGCAACTGGACCCAGATAACTCGTCAGTGACCTTTGTCTCGATCAAGAACGAGGCGGTGGCCGAGACCCATCATTTCAAGCGGCTGCAAGGGCAGATCAACGCTCAGGGTGTGGCCAGTCTGGCAATCGATTTGAGCAGTGTCGATACGGCCATCGACATTCGGGATCAGCGCATGCGCGAACTGTTGTTTCAGGTGACTGATTTCCCCCAGGCTGAGGTCAGCGCGCAACTGGATCCGCAGCGTCTGGCTGATCTGAACAGCGGCCAAAGCCAGAACTTGTCACTGGACTTTGACCTCAATCTGCACGGCGCCAACAGCAGCAGCAGCGTGCCGGTGATGCTGTTTCTGGATGCTGCAGACTGTCTGCATGTGGTGAGTCTGCAACCGATACTGGTCAATGCCGCCGACTATGGTCTGGTAGCTGGCATTGAAGCCTTGCGCGAGATTGCCGGTTTGGGCAGCATTGCCAGAGCGGTTCCGGTCAGCCTGCACCTGCAGTTTCACGCACAAAAACCATAACATATAGCATGCCGACAGTCACATCAGCGTTGCTGATCCTGTTTGCTACAACACTCCGCATCAGGCTACGTCTCCAGGCTTGCATAAGCAGCCAGAGCGGTCTTATGCCTGCACCACACCGCCTGCTTCTGGCATGGGCTGTACTGAGCACCAGTATGGCCACGGCGCAAGCCGGTGACTGGATCAACCTGGTGGATGAATCTGCTGTGCGGATCGTGGCTTCAGCAGCACTGGGTCGCAATGACAACGCAGAGAAAGACTTTGCCGTGGGCGATCTGAACAACGATGGCTGGCCAGATCTGGTGAGCGTCAGAAAAGTCCCTTTCTCTACACCTGGCGGTCGTCCCAATGCCTTGTTCATGAATGACAACGGCGTCATGGTCGAGCGCAGCGCCGAGCTGGCACCTGGATTTACCGATGCCACCGATGACCGCGATGTGGTGCTGGCGGACATCAACAACGACGGCTGGCTGGATGTTGTTACTGCCCCCACATTTGATGATCAGCCGCGTGTGTACGTCAATTTGGGCGAAACCAATGGCGTCTGGCAGGGCTTGTTCTACGACGCTGCAGACAATCGCATTCCAGCCTTTGTGCCCGGTCCTAGATTCTGTGCGGTTGCCGCTGGGGATATCACCGGGAATGGTGCATTGGATCTGTACTTTGCGGATTATGTGAATATGCTGGAAGACCGACTGCTGATCAACGATGGCAATGGTTTTTTCAATGATGAGACCGCTCTCCGTCTGACTCCAGAGATGAATGAGTCAGTGTTTGGCACAAGTGCTCTGATACTTGATCTGAATGCCGATGGCTGGAATGACATCGTCAAGGTCAACTCTTCCGGCAGCGCGCCGCCAGTTGACAGTACGCCACCGGCGGTGCGAGTGTTCAGTAACGCCGGTAACGGTTTTTTCGAGGATCTGACTCTGGTTTATACCGAGCAGCCTTACATGGCCGCCAGTGGTGATTTCAATAACGACTCCAGGCCTGACCTGTATATCGTCGATGATGCGCAGGATGTCATTTTGCAAAATACCAGCAGTGCTGGAGGCACCCCGCAGTTCAGTGAAACAGGGGTGACCGCGAGCAATGAAACAGCGGGTTTTGGCGGCAATATTACCGTTGCTGACATCAATCGTGACGGCTTTCAGGACGTTTTGGTGAGCGATGTCGATACTGATATTGCCGGCTGCGACAGGCACCTGGCGATTCTGCGTAACAACGGCAAGGGCGGTTTCAGTGATCCCCTGAACGGCCAGACCAGGGCCTGGCAAACCATGGGAACATTCGATACTGCCGTGGCAGATTTTAACCGTGATGGTGTTGCCGATGTCTGGGCGGGAACCTGCAGCGGCAATTGGTTGTTCATGGGGGTAGCAACAGAACTGCTATTGGTGGATGGCTTTGAAGACGCCGCCGTCACAGATTCGACCCAGCCCGCAGGACAGCGGTGATGATTCCTCAGGGCCGACACTCAAGCAGATTGCAGGATACGCAGCGGCGGGGTTTGCACCACGCCACGACTGAATAACCAGTTCACCAGCGGTACGCCGAGGCCGGCCGACAGCAGCGCCAGCAGCAGCAGGTCCCATTGCCATTGCCACTCGATCTGCAACATCCTGGTACTGATCCACCAGGTTGCCACTGCTGCTGTCAGTGCTGTCAGCACACCAATGATCAAGCCAATCAGGCATTGTTCCAGAAACCAGGCGCGATACAGCGTGCGCCGATCGACGCCCATACAGCGCAACAGCGCGATTTCATGTTTGCGGATCTGTTGGCCGGTCTGAATGGTGATGAGCATGACCACCAAAGCGGCGGCCAGCGTAAACCAGAACAAACTGTCCAGCGCCCTGGTCAATTGTGAGAACAACTCGCTGACGCGCGCAATCAAGGCATTGGTGTCATACACGGTAATGTTCGGAAACGAACTGCTCAGCGCTCGCAGCAGTGATGTGCCGGTGTGCTGCTGGTCGTATGCGTTGCTGCCGGGCGGCAGATAAAAATTGGCCACGTACTGAAAATCCAGATCAGCGGCTGCAGCCGGATTGATGAGAATAAAGAAATTGATGCGAAAGCTGTCCCAGTCAACCGCACGCAGACTGGTGATGGTGCCGGTTCTCGTTTCACTGCCAACGCTGAAGGTCATGCTGTCGCCAGGTTGCAGATCCAGTTCCCGGGCCCAGTCTTCGGACAGGGAAATTTGCAGACCTGGGTCGTCGGCGCTAAACCATTGGCCTTTGACGATGCGATTGGTCTGCGGCAGCTTGTCGCGCCAGGACAGGTTCACAGTACCGTCGCGACGGCCCGGTGGGTCGGCCTGTGGCCGCCAGTCGGCGGCAGCCACGCCATTGATCTGACTGATACGTGCGATGGCCATGGGGCCGAAATCCAGTTGTTCGACCTGATAGTCAGCAAGCAACTGCTGTACTGCCGGTTTTTGCGCTGGCTGGATATTGATCATGAAATGATTCGGCGTGCCCGGTTGCAGTGCGCCCTGCCATTGATCCAGCATGTCGTTGCGCAACCAGCCCAGCAGTAACAATGCCAGCAGCGCCAGACTGATCGCAGCCATGTGCAAGGCATTGCCATGGCGGTGTCGTAGCAGGCTGGAGATGACCAGTCGCCAGACTGCTCCGCCGCTGTGCTGCTGTCGACCCAGTAACCACAGCAAAGCTGCTGCCGCAGCTGACATCGAGAGCAGCAACAGCAGCAGGATCAGCACTAGCCACAGGGTCAGTTGCCAGTCGCGCAATTGCCACCAGCTGATCAGCGCCAGACCGATCAGCGCCGGTGTGTAGCGTCGCAGCAGTTGCCGCCAGTCGGACTGGCCGCTAACGCGAAAAATGTTCATTGGAGACTCCAACCGCAATTGCAGCAGCGGCGGCAGGCACAAACCAGCTGCCAGCACCGACGCCATCACGAACGAGCTCAGCAACGGCGTCATGCGCACGGCAGGCAGGTTGATTTGCAGCAATGCTCCCAGTTGTGTGCTGAGCACGCCTTGCAGCAGCAATCCGGCCAGCACACCGAGTACAGCGGCGACCATGGTCAACCAGAACAGGCGCAAGATCATGAGCAGGCGAATGCGCGGCCAGGCGATACCAAAGCTGCGCCACAAGGCCACGTTTTGTCGTTCGCGCAGGCGATACTGATGCATGGCCAGCAGCATACCTGCCGCGCCCAAAAACACTGCGCTGAGCGCAGCAATGCTGAGAAAGCTGCGCGTTTGGGCAATCGCATCCGCGCTTTGCGCCTGGGCGCGCTCCGGCGTGCTGACGCTGATCGCGGGATCCTTGCGCACAGCCTCGGCCAGGTCGCGCAGAACCTGCTTGTCGCCAGCCAGCAGCAATCGCCAGGTGGCCCGCGACTGACTGCGCAGCAGGCCTGCCTGCCTGGCATCGTGCATGCTCAGCAGCAGTCTGGGCGAAAGACCGGCAAAACCGCCGCTGCGGTCTGGTTCCAGTGTCAACACCCGGCTGAGCCGGTAGCGCTGATCACCAACCTGAAGCATGCTGCCAATGTCCACATTGAGTTGCTCGAACAAGCGTTGTTCGGCCCACACTTCACCATTGGCCGGGCCGCTGGCCGTTGTTTCGCCCATGCTGTAGCGTTGTCGTGCTGCGCGCAAACTACCGCGCAGCGGGTATTCCGGGCTGACGGCTTTCGCTGCCACCAGGCTGGAGGCGGTATCAGCAAACACCACGGTGTTGAACGTGACCGTGTTCGCAGTCGCAAGACCGACCGCCTGTGCCTGTTGTTGATAGTCAGCAGCGAGTGGCTGTCGCGAGCTGAGCACCAGGTCCGCGGCCAGCAGCTCGCTGGCGGTCATCGACAGCGCCTGACGCGCCCGATCGCTGGCGGTATTGACCGCAGTCAGTACCGCAATGGTAATCACCAAGGCCCAGAAAATGCCGGCCAATGGCCCGGCTTTGGCTTCGCGCCAGCTTTGGCGCAGGCTCAGCAGCAGCATGTCATTCGTGTGCAGCGAGGGCCGGCCGCCAAGTCAGCGCGCGTAACCGTGCCTGACGTGGACGAGCTAAACACGGCTTTGCCATTCCAGCCGGCCATTGATCAGCCGGGCATGCTGATCACAATGGTCGGCAAGTTGCAGGTCGTGGGTCACCAGTACCAGTGCGGTCGCTTGAGCGTGGTTGAGTTGAAACAGCAAGTCAATGATCTGTTGACCGCTGACATGGTCCAGGTTGCCGGTGGGTTCATCCGCAAACAGCAGTTGTGGGCTGCCGGCAAAGGCGCGCGCCAGGGCTACCCGCTGTTGCTCGCCACCGGACAGTTTGCCGGGATAATGGCTCAGCCGGTCGCTGAGGCCGACCTGATCCAGCGCTGTCAGTGCGCGTTCGCGCGGTGCTGGCTGATCGGTCAATTCCAGTGGCAGCAAGACATTGTCCAGTGCGCTCAGGGTCGGAATCAGATGAAATGACTGAAACACGAAGCCGACTCGATTGCGGCGCAGCCCGGCGCGCTGCTCCTCGTCCAGCAGGTCCAGCGACTGACCGAACAGTTCAATGTGCCCGCTGCTGGCCACATCGAGCCCGGCCAGCAAGCCCAGTAGTGTGGTTTTGCCCGAGCCCGAGGCACCGGTAATCGCCAGTGATGCACCAGCTTTGAGTTGCAAGCTGATGTCGCGCAATATGTGCAATGGCGCACTGCCGTTGGCGACACTGTGACTGACATTGCGGCACGCCAGTACCATTTTCTCGTGCTGCTCGTGGTCGTCATTAGCTGCGTTTGCAACCTCACGCATGCCGGAATGTCTATGATCCATGTTTGAATATCTGCTGATGAATTAGTGTAGTGTTGCATACTGTTTGGCACCTTCAGCGCGACGCAAAGCTGCCAGATGGCCTTGTCTTGAGGTCGTTGAGGGACTCAGAAAGAATCAAACAGTATGCAACACTACACTGGGTAAGTTGGTTATGAGAATGGTTTTTTCAATGCGCCCGCGCCAGCTCATGCGCGCGGGTAGCCTCGGTGTTCAGGTTTTGCTGTGCAGCGGGTGCATCATGCTACTGCCGCTTGCGGCCTGGGCACAGCAACAGACCTTGCTGGTGCTAGGCGACAGTCTCAGTGCGGCACACAATATTGAGCTTGAGCAGGGCTGGGTGGCCCTGCTCGAGCAGCGATTGCAGCAAACCCAGCCAGACTGGCAAGTTATCAATGCCAGCATCAGTGGGGAAACCAGCAGTGGGGGGCTGACCCGCTTGCCGGAATTGTTGCAGCAGCATGAACCGGATCTGGTTCTGCTCGAACTGGGCGCCAACGATGGCTTGCGTGCCTTGCCAACCCGACAGTTGCAGAACAACCTCGAGGCCATGATAAAGCAGATTCGCGCCACACCGGCAGAGGTGTTGCTGTTGGGTATGCAGATTCCTGACAACTACGGCCCCGTTTATCAGCAGCGGTTTGCGGCTGTGTATGCCGATCTGGCTGAACAATACAAGCTTGTGCTGGTGCCGTTTTTGCTCGATGGTGTGGCCAACAGGCCGGAGTTGATGCAGGCCGATGGTCTGCATCCCAAAGCCAGCGCGCAGAGCAAGATTCTGGATAACGTCTGGCCATCGGTGCAGGCACAGCTCAAACGCTGAAGCCGGTTGCGCCGATAGCGTTTATTCTGCTGCTGGCGGTGGCGACAGTCCGGGTCGCAGCACGTTAATGATCTGCTGTAAATCGATGCGCGCGCGGGCGGTGGAGAAATGCTGTTGCACGTTTAGCAGCGCATGGTCTGAAAGCATATCCCAGAGCGCAGTATCTTCATGCAGCCGACAGATGCAAGTGGCGAAATCTTCGGCACTGTCGGCCAGCAGGGCATCCTGTTCGTGCTGCATGAACATCCCTTCTGCGGCGATGCTGGTGGCTACCACGGGCACGCCCCGGCTCATGGAGCTGTTGATTTTGCCTTTCACGCCAGCCCCGTAACGCAGTGGCGCGACCGTGCAGCGAACGCGGTCCAGCCACGGTTCGAGCTGCTCGACAAAACCGTGTACGATGATGGTGTCGTCGGCCAAGGCATGCACAGCCGCTGGTGCATTGCTACCAATCAGGTGCAGCTTGGTTCCGGGCAACTGCTGTTGAACCAGCGGCCAGATCTGTTCGGCGAGCCAGATCGCGGCGTCCACGTTGGGCGGATGCTGGAAGCCGCCGACGAACAGCACACCGCTGCGGGACAAAAAGTCCTGTTGACGCCCGGCCACGGTATGGATATTGGAGAGTATGCGGATATCCGCCTCGGGCAGCTCGGCGTGCAGCAAGGTCTGCTCTGCTGCGCTGACCACCAGTGTCATGTCGGCCGCTTGCATCAGTTTCAGTTCGCGCTGTCGGGTCGTGGCGGCCATGCGCCGCAAGGCCAGACTGTTCTGCAGTTCAGCTTGTCGTTGCTCGCGCAAATAATGCAAATCCACGGTGTCATAGATTATCTGTGCCTGCGGGCAATAACGCCGCATGCGTTGCAGCAGCTCACTGGCAACAATCAGCCGACTTAGCACGATCAGGTCAAAACGCTGACCTTGCTCGGCGAGGAATGTCTTCCAGGAACCGAACCAGGGCTGATACCAGACCTCGACGCCCAATTGCTGCAGCTGTTCGGTGTAATGGCCCGCATGGCCGAGATTGATGGGCACGAAAACCACTTGCCAGCCCAGCTCGAGCAGTAGTTTGAGCACGTTGAGCATGCGCAGCGATCCGGAATCCTTGTCCGCCATGGGCACCCAGACATCCACGACCAGAATGCAGCCGAGTGCTGCAGCCGGTTGGTTGTGGTCAGGTTGTAGCAGCGGCCGCTGCTGCGCATGTAAAGTCTTGTAACTGGCAGTTGATTGCCAGACCGGATTGCTGTCGGCATTGGCCAGTGCCAGCAGTGAAGCATCCAGGAACTCCGGCAGGCTGCTCTGGGCACGGCAATAGTTCAGGAACGGTTTGATCAGTGGCTGATCCAGCAAAAACAGATCGGCATGGAATGCAGGCATTGCCTGAGCTACCGCCTGCTGTGGCGGCGCTACGGTCGCGCGAGTTGTGGCCGGGTCTTCACGCCGGGCCGTGATGATGGCATGACCGGCTTGTCTGGCCAGATACATTCGCGTCAGTGTACTGTTGCGCAATTGCAGTAGCGTGCTGATGACCAACAGACTGTCGATTCGCTCGCGCTGCTGCAACAGCGCCTGCACGGCAGCGGCTTTGCTGGCGTGCAAAAGGATGCCCTGACAGCTCGCAAGAAGTTCGGCGACAGCATCCGTTGCGACCACATGCAAGACCGCAGCCTGGCCCTGCATGGCCTGATCCAGATGCAACAGCAGCGGCAGCAATTGCTCTCGCACGGCCGCCTCCGGCAGGTCCGCGATGCACACCAGCAGGTGTGCCGATGTCGCATCAGGTTCTGCTGCGGCATGCTGCCAGTGCAGAGTGTCAGCAGCGCTGGCTTGCGCGTAGAGAGTGCTGTGATCTGGCTCGGCAGTGCTGGCGTCGGCGGCCAACAATGGATTGATTTGCATTTGTCTAAGCGATGCCAGCAAACCATTGGCAAGTACCAGTTTGCTGAAACTGCTGAGCAGGCGCGGCCAGCGCAGCGGATTCCAGGCTTGTTGACGACGCAGATTGGCCAGCAGGCGGCTGAGCACGCGCAGTGGCCTGGTCAGCTTCCATGAGCGGCTATCCAGTATCTGATCACGACTGCTGAGCACTGCTGCCAGCTGCTGTTGCAGTTCGATGATGGCCTGGTCATGTTGCTGTTGCTGCACACGCGACTGATGCCGGAGCTGCTGCACTTGCTGCTGTTGCTGTTGTAATTGTGCTGACAGTTGTTCGAGCCTACGATGCTGTCTATGAATTGCGCCAGCGCGTCTGATCAGCTCGCCAGTTTGTTCATGCAGCTGTTGCTGCTGTTGCTCAAGCTGGCTGCTCTGCCAACTTTGCAGCCGTTGCAACTGCAGGTTTTGCGCGGCCTGTAGATTGGGTGCTCGAAGCCTGACCGGCGTAGGCAAGGCGGCAATGTTGCAGGCTTCATGCAAGTTCTGCCAAAGTTGCTGATAGCCGGACTGCATCGTTTCCAGGCTAACGATGGTGGTGTCTTTTGCCCCTTGCTGCAGCCGTTGCAGCAGTTCCGGGTCTTGTATCAATTCCAGAATCGCGGTCTGCAAAGCCTGCGGTTCGGGTTCGATCAACAGGCCGTTTTCGCCATGCATGATGCGCTCGACAAAGCTGCCGCGACGGGTGGCGATGACCGGTAGGCCCAGCGCCATCAACTCGGTCAGGGTGTAGCTGTAGGTTTCACTGACGCTGGATAACAACAGGCCTGCGTGCGGATTGATGTGGCTGATCAGATCCGGCAATTGCTGCCAGTCGTATTCCATGATCACATCCACGTGCGCCGCACCGAGCATGCACCTGCCGCTGCGGCCGCAACCGAGCAGGGTCAGATGCACATGCTGCTGGATCAGGGGCCAGGCCTGTTCCAGCAGCTCCAGCCCCTTGCCGGTCACCAGTCGGCCGATGAACAATAGCCGTATGCGTTGTTTGGCGTGCGGCGATGACTCGACAGCGGCTGTGACTGAGCGCTTCGCGGGCGCACTGGACCAGGGTTGAAAGCCGTGTTCAATGTGTTCCAGGCGCAGCTGCGGCGACTGTGCCAGACTCGGGAGCAGTTGCAACAGTTGGGTACGCGCCGAGTTGCTGGGCGTGACCACAGCGACGTGCTTTTGTTGCAACATGTACTGCCAGGCCAGCGTCAGTGAGTTCCAGCCCCGCGCATCACGGTCGCAAAACATCAGCAGGTCATCGCCATGGACATTGTGCGGTTGTTGCTTCAACTCGTCGAGTCGCCGCGGCAGGGTCAGGCTGGCCGGGTCAGTGCCTGGCGCCTGACTCAGTAACGGCCAGGCCGGATAATAATCATGAACGACGGCAATGGTGGGCAAGCTGCGCCGAAACACGTCCAGACTGTGCCCGATCAGTGACCCGACCAAGATACGTTGCACCTGGTAGCGCTGGCATATTTCATCAAGCATTTCAATGTATTGCGGATGCCGTATGCTGGTGGAAGCAATGGCCGGCACCAGCCACCAGCTGTGCAGTTCCGGGCCATCCACAGCGCCCTGATGCAGGCTCAGGCGGCTGCCATAGGTCTTGTTTTTCCAGAAGCCCTGGGATTTCAGCACCAGTTGCACATGCCCGGAATCACTGTGGCAATAATTGTCTATCCAGTGCTGGATACCACCGCCCCAGCTATGACTGATATGCAGTGTCACCGCCGTACTGTCGACGGGCAACCTTGCCAGCTCGTAGCATTGTTGCTGCAGCAGCTGTTGCAATTGCTGCTGGCGATATTCGATCGCCGTTGCCGGTGGCATATCCCACAAATAGGCCGGCTGGTTGGTCCACAGCGGCTGATTGCGGCTGCGACTGAAGATATCATCGGCAATGATCAGATTGATGCCGCAAGCTTGGGGGCTACGGCGCAGCTGCAGTGCTTCCTGCTGTTGCAGCAAATGGAGTGTCTCGGCACTGAGCCAGAGCAGATGCTGGGGCCACTGCGTGGCTTGTAGCGACGGGCGTTTGCTGGTATTGGCAACCAGTGCATCCAGATCGGCGTCATCGGGTACCGACTGATCAATGCGACTGAACCCGAACGGGTTGAATTCATCTGCGGCATTGCTGCAGCAGGTCAGCGCACCGGCCTGGCTATGCTGCTGCCACCATTGCAGCCGCTGCAATAGCTCAGCAGGCAGTTGGCAATCGCTGCGTATCAGCAGCAGCGAGCGACCCGGGAACTGTGCAGCGGCAGCGTGCAGCGCGGCACCGGGGTCGTGCCGGCTGCTGTGGTGAATGTCTGAGCCTTGCAGCCAGTCGGGAGCCGTTGGCGGCGCGTGTTGGACCTCCGGTTGCTGCGCGCTGGACCAGAACACGATGACACTGGCATGCAGCGGCCCCATGGGAGCCGCATTCTGGCTGGTGCTGACCGTGCTCATGTCGGTGTTGGCTGTTGAGTGCATGGGCGGGGCAATGGTCAGGTATTGCTCGCGCAGTGAGCTAGCGTCGGTACTATGGGTTTACTCGACTGCCTGACCATGCTCATCTCATTGACCGATGTTGATTTGCTGTTGCTGGTACGCCTCCGGGACCTGTAGTTGCGCAGCGGGGATGCGCTCATGGCTGACACTCTCCAGCTGCACGCTGTCATCGTTTTCGAAGTCCGTGATGCGCACCGGCAAACCGTTGGCCAACAATTGTGTCAAGCCATTCCCGGCAAAGTCTGACGGCAGCATGTCACCGGCACTCTTTTTGACTTCATCCATGAGCTTTTGCAGCAGGCTGGACATGCCCTGCAGCGTGGCGATGTCATCTTCTCCGAGTTGCAAAGCCGAGTCATCGGCCACACAGACTTCATTCTTGCGTTCGCTACCGATCCAGGTCTCACTGATGCTGCAGGCCACACCAGCGACCTTGTCCTGCTTACCGGTGGCACGAATTTCGATATCAGGAATGATGGCGTTGGACTTCTTGCCGGCCAGCATGCCCTGCATCATCGCGCGCGCGGCCGCCTGCTGTTCCGGCGGCAGATTGGCCAGTGCGGCGTCAATCTGGCTGTTGACGTTGCCCAGGGTTTTGCTCAGTTGCTGAATCTGCGCTTCGTCGATGCGAAAGTACTCCTGTTTGGCATCGTCGACGATGAACATGGCGTTCTGGTTGCGATCGTAGAGCATCCATTCATTGTTGCTACCGGTGCTGATGCGCAACTTGTCGGAGCCTAGCGCAATGTGCTGCGGTAATTTCTTGTTACCCTCGCCGGTAAAGGTCAGCGATGTATCGGCCCACAAGGCAGTGCTGCACAGCAGAGTGATGGCTAGTGTGGCAAAGTATTTACGATTACTATACGTCATGGTTTTTCCTCAAAGTATTGTTATAGTTGGATGAACTTGTGCGCCAGTCAGTGCCATGGTGACGTGGGTGCCCGACCTCGATCAGCCCGGCGCAATTAACCTGACTGCAGCTTGACGGGTGCCCGGCTATTATCTGTGATCAACGCAATCATGTCATCTGAATCAGATGCGCGCATCTGCAGCCAACGGCCACGGCCAAACAATTGACTAAGGTAGCAAATCCAGTATGAATCGATTGTGAGCAAACCTCGCAAAAGCAGTAACAAGACCGGTTCCAGACCTGATGCTAAAGGCGGTGGCCCGCACCGTAGCAAGCGCCGTAGCGCGCAGCGTCGTGGACGCAGGTCTGCCAAAGGTAAGTCGTCAACCGCTATTCAGCGCGCCAGACAGTGGCTGGTGGCCGTGCTTGCCGGCCTCGCTGGTCTGGCCATCAGTGGCGCTGGCGTGTGGGTGTGGTCCTTGCAAAAGACCGTGGTCGAGCAGTTTGAGCAACGGCGCTGGGATCAGCCCTCACTGGTGTATGCGCGACCGCTGCAGCTGGATCGTGGCATGCGTCTGAGCACCGCGCAGCTGGTGTTCGAACTGCAGGCGGCGGGCTATTCATCAGCGGACAGCGCGAGCCTGCAGCCCGGTCAGTTTCGGCGTCGTGGTGACAGTGTGCAGGCTCAATCGCGTGCATTTGTATTTGCCGATGGCCTGCAGCCCTCCGTTGCAGTGCGCGTGAAGATAGCGGAACAGCGTGTCGATGCTTTGTGGGTGGCGGGCAAGCCGGCGACTCAGTTTCGTTTTGATCCGGCCGAAATTGGTGCCATTCGCGGGGTTGGTGTCGACGACCGCAAGTTTGTGCCGCTGCAAGCATTTCCGCCGTTGTTGATTACCGCCATTCAGGCGGTTGAGGACCGCCAGTTCAAACATCATTTCGGCATCGACTGGCATGGCTTTGCGCGCGCGGTGTGGGTCAATCTGCGCTCAGCAAAATTGCGTCAGGGTGGGAGCACGATTACCCAGCAACTGGTGCGCAACATGTATCTGAGTCATGATCGCAAGTTGTTGCGCAAGCTCAACGAGTTGATCATGGCGGTGGCTTTGGAGCGTCACTTCAGCAAACCGGAGATTCTCGAAAGCTATCTGAACGAAGTCTACCTGGGTCAGCATTCCGGCGGTGCAATTCACGGTTTCGCGCGCGCCAGTGAATATTACTTCGGCCGCACCGTAGCTAGCCTGGAGCCGCAGCAGCTGGCGCTGCTGGTGGGCATGGTGCGTGGCGCATCCTGGTATAACCCCAGAAGCCATCCGCAGCGCGCTCGTACGCGCCGTGATCTGGTGCTGGAGTTGATGCACAACACCGGACTGATCAGTGCTGCCGAGCTGGCCGAATTCAAGTCCAGACCGCTGGGGGTGACTGCCACTCCAGTACTTGGTCGTAGCCAGTTTCCAGCGTTCATGGACATGGTTAGACGCCAACTGCAGCACGATTATCAGGCAGAGGATCTGCAGCGTGATGGCTTGCGGGTGTTGACTACACTGGACCCGTATCAGCAGCATCGCGCCGAGCAAGCTGTGATCAATACACTGCCCAAGGTTGAACGCAGTCTCGGCACCAGCCAGCTGCAGGCCGGCGTGGTGGTGGTTGATCCTCAAACCGGCGATCTGCTGGCGCTGGTTGGGGATCGACAGCCGGATCGACGTGGCTTCAATCGGGCGCTGGATGCGCGCCGACAGATTGGCTCCATCATCAAGCCATTCATCTATCTGCAGGCATGGTCAATTGCATCACACTACACGCTGGTCAGCCGTCTTGATGATCAGCCGATCAGCATCAAAACCGATGACAATAAAATCTGGCAACCGCAGAACTATGATTTGCGCTCACACGGGGAAGTGAGCTTGCTCAGCGCCTTACTGCAATCCTACAATCAGGCCACAGTCAGGCTGGGCCTGCAGCTTGGGTTGAGCGAGGTGGCTGGATTGCTGCAGCGGCTGGGCTTGCTGGAGCACAATGCCCGCCTGCATCCGTCTTTGTTTTTGGGGGCGCTGGATGCAACACCGCTGCAGGTGGCCGCAGCCTATCAGCCGCTGGCCGCTGACGGCTATCAAACCGAGCTCAGCGCGGTACGAAACGTCTTGTCGGGCGAACAAAGTCTGCGCTCAGGCTATCCGGTGCGCATTCGCCAGCTGCTGGACACTGCGCCGGTGGCGCTGCTGCAATATGCGCTGACGCTGGTCAGTAGCGAGGGCACCGGGCGTGGACTGACAGCAACGCTGGGCCCTGGACGCGCCATTGCCAGCAAAACCGGAACCAGCAATGACAAGCGCGATAGCTGGTTTGTTGGTTTTGATGAGGAAACACTGGCGGTGGTCTGGATCGGGCGAGATGACAACACTCCGGCAGCAGTGACCGGAGCCAATGCCGCCTTGCCGGTGTGGGCCGCACTGTTTGCGGGCCAAGGCATGCAGGATATCGATGTTGAAGCATTGCCTGGTCTGTACTGGTATTGGGTGGATCAACGCAACGGATTACTCAGCAGCGAGGCTTGCCCGCAAGCGCGTGTGCTGCCGTTTATTGCCCGCAGCGAGCCGACTGAGTGGTCAGATTGCAGTTAAACTATGCGCTGGTCTGGCTGCAGCGTCGGCAAACTGGCTATGGTCTGACCGAGAATGCGCTGTCGCGCCGAATGATTGAATGCCCCTGAGGATAGACATGACTTGTAACAAAAATGCTCTGCGCCTGGTTCCACTCACAGTTTTGCTCGGTTTGCTGCTGGCGTGTGGTACGCAACAGTCGGTGCCAATCAGCGATCGTTCGGTGAATGTCGATACGCAGCCTCGAGCGCCAGTCGAACAAGACGGACAAGGGCTGCAGATCAAACCGCTGCAAACGCCTGGCGTGCAGGAGTTGCTGGCACAATCTGCGCTGGCCGAACAAGCCGGTGATCTGCAAGAAGCGACGGTTTTGATGGAGCGTGCCATGCGCCTGCAGCCGGGTAATCCGGAAATTCTGCAGCGTATGGCCGAGTTGAATCAGGCTGCCGAGCATTACGAACAAGCACTGAATTATGCCGCTCGCTCGTATGATCTGGGCCCCAAAGTAGGTGAATTGTGCAGTCGCAACTGGCACACCATTGCGCTCTCGAGAGAACATCTCGAAGATCATGCCGGTGCGGCTGAAGCGCGCCAGCGTGCCAGTAACTGCGCTGTGCAGCCACCCGCCAGGTATTGATGACCTTGCCTGCGCGGCACGTGTGAGTGTGCCAACCGCACAGCTTGCCGTTGCAGTAAAGACCCAGCAGCACAAAGGGCAACACTGATATGCAGCAATTGGCCGATTATCTAGGCAGCAATGGATTGCTGGCGAAGCAGTGGCCCGGGTTTGAGGCTCGCGCTGGGCAGCTGATGTTGGCGCAAGCCGTTGCCGAGTGTCTCAGTCAGCAGGGTACCTTGATGGCCGAGGCTGCCACGGGTACCGGCAAAACCCTGGCATACCTGTTGCCGTTGCTGCTCAGCGGCAAGACTGCACTGGTGTCGACTGGTACAAAGAATCTGCAAGAACAGCTGTTCTTTCGTGATCTTCCAGCTATCCGCAAGCTGCTGCGCACCGATGTCAGTTGTAGCCTGCTCAAAGGTCGTGGCAATTACCTGTGTCATTACCGCTTGCAGCAGTCACAAGGACAGCCTCAGTTGAGCAATCCTGTCATGCAGCAGCAACTGGCACTGATCAAGCAATGGTCGCAGCACACCAAGACAGGTGACCTCAGCGAGGTCAGTGGCTTGCCTGACGATGCCGGTATTCGCAGCTGGGTAACGTCGACCACCGACAACTGTCTGGGCAGCGACTGTCCCATGTTCGATGATTGCCATGTTTACCAGGCGCGCGATGTGGCGCGGCGCTCCGATATCGTGGTGGTCAATCATCATTTACTGTTTGCTGACCTGGCCTTGCGCGAACAGGGTTTTGGAGAGGTGTTGCCGGCGGTTGATGCAGTGATTGTGGACGAGGCGCATCAGGTGCCAGCGGTGGCTTCGACTTTTTTTGGTCGCACCATGAGTCATCGACAGTTGACGGAATTGATTCGTGATCTGCACACCGAAGCCGGCCAACAAAGCGGCGCATTGAGTCTGTTGCAGCCGGTGCTGGACGATTTGCAGTTCGCCCAGCGTGAAATGCTGTTGGCGCTGGCAGCGATCGACCAGCGTCAGGCCATGAGCAGACTGTTGCAGCAGGTCGATGCTGCAATCATCGGCAATCTGGAGCAGGCGCTGTCGGCTCTGGGACAGCGTCTGCAGGCGATGACCGAACGTAGCAAGGGCCTGCTGCAGGTCCATGAGCGCAGTCAGCAGCTGCTGGCCACCCTGCAGCTTTGTCAGCGTGAAGATGAACAGTATGTGTGCTGGTATGAGCCGCGTGTACGCGGTTTTGCCATGCACGCCACGCCACTGCAGATTGATGACATGTTTACCCGCATTCGCGCCAGCATGCAGGCGAGTTGGGTATTCACCTCTGCAACGCTGACTGTGAACACGGATTTCAGTTATTTTGCGGACCGGCTGGGTTTGCAGCAGGCCGAACAGCTCGCCGTTGCCAGCCCCTTCGACTATGATCGCAACACGCTGCTGTGGATTCCGGAGAATTTGCCGGCGCCCGGAGGGCAGCAACACACACAAGCATTGCTGGAGATGATTTTACCGGTGCTGGAGGCCAATCAGGGGCGCGCTTTTTTGCTGTTCACCACGCATCGTGCACTGCGCCAGGCGGCGCGTTGGCTGGCAGTCAACAGCAGTTTCAGTCTGTTGGTGCAAGGCCAGGCGCCGCGCACGCAGCTATTGCAGGATTTTCGTGACCAGCAGTGTTGTCTGTTGCTTGGGGCGGCCAGTTTCTGGGAAGGTGTTGACGTGGTTGGTGCAGACCTGAGCATTGTGGTGATCGACAAGTTGCCGTTCAGTGCGCCGGACGACCCGGTGTACCAGGCCCGGGCGGATGCGATCACTGCAGCTGGCGGCAGCGCATTTGCGAAGCTGTCGCTGCCAGAGGCGATCCTGACGCTGAAACAGGGGGTCGGCAGACTGATTCGGCATCAACATGATTATGGTCTGGTGGTATTGGGCGACAACCGCCTGCGCACTCGACCCTATGGGCGCCAGTTTCTGCGCAGTCTGCCGGTGCACAACAGTTGCCAACATGCTGCGCAGGCGATTGATTTTCTGCAGCAACACGCGCTGGAGCAACGCCATGCGGGCTAAGCTTGCCATTGACACAACCTCGGAGGCTTGCTCAGTTGCCTTGCTTCTGGATGATGGTCGTCTCTTGCAACGCTATGCGCATGCACCCCGGCAACATGGCGAACTGCTGCTGTGCTGGATTGAGGCATTGCTGGCTGAAGCCGGATTGAGCGGCGCACATCTGGACGGTATCTGGGTCACGCGCGGGCCCGGCAGCTTCACCAGTTTGCGGTTGGGCTTCAGTGTCGCCACAGCGATGGCTTTCGCGCTGGAAATTCCTGTGATTGCGGTCTCCAGTCTGCAGGCGCTGGCAATGCGCGCGCTTAACAGCGCGCAAACACCAGTTGCTGGCGCGCAATTGCTAGAGCAATCTGATACTGGCCTGATTCTGGCAACGCTGGATGCGCGGCTGGGCGAACTATATGCTTGCTGGTATTTGCACCAGGCCGGTTGCTTGCGAGCGGCTGGTGCAGAGCATTTGCTGCAACCTGCAGCGCTGCCGTGGCCGGATCAAATCGATGGCTTCAAGGCGCGTCATGCGCTTGGCAACGGGCTGCTGGTCGCGGATGCGGCACTGCAGCAGCAGTTGGCAGCGGGCGGCTTTCAGTGTCATGCTGAGTGTTGGCCACAGGCGGCAGATCTGTTTGCCGTGGCCGGCATTGAACAGGGCGTTGCCGCTTGGCTGGCGGAATTGCCCTATCTGCGTAAAAAGGTTGCGGACAAACCTGCAACTTCTACTTGACAGAAAGCCAGTAGCATCTAAAATACTCTGTTCCGGTGCGGGAATAGCTCAGTTGGTAGAGCACAACCTTGCCAAGGTTGAGGTCGCGAGTTCGAGTCTCGTTTCCCGCTCCAATTTCCGGAAAACCCGGATCGGCGCGACACTGATAACAGCGCTTAAAATGTGCCCCGAACCGGGGGTGACATTCGCGGTCAATCACCAAATTCCCTGGCTGGGTGGCAGAGTGGTTATGCAGCGGCCTGCAAAGCCGTGTACGCCGGTTCGATTCCGGCCTCAGCCTCCAATATTTTGAAAACTGCATTCGTTAACTGCCCGACATCCATCTCAAGGGCGACGTTTCGGATTCTCTAATGCTGTTTTGCGACAAGTTGTGCTGATTCAATCAGGCTCTGGACTTCAACATACGGCGAATTTTGTTCCTTGTGGTCTGACTCACTTAATGCCTGGGGTGAGAATATCACCCACTTTTAAACGGCAAAGCAGATGTTGCCTTTACTCTGGCTCCCTTCCAATCCTCGGACGGGAAAATAAAAACCTAGAAATTACAGATTTAAGAGACAGGAAATTCGACCCAAACCCGAGTTCCTTTGTCCAATTTTGAGGTCAGGTTAATTTTCCCTGACATCAACTCGACAAGCTGTTTGGAGATAGTCAGGCCAATGCCAGCACCCTCAATGTTTCCATCTTCGAGACCGGCTCGCTTGAAGGCCTCAAAGACCGATGGACATTCTTCGTCGGCTATTCCAATCCCCGTATCCTCAATTACCAGACGAAGCCTTTGGTCCGTTATGCTTTCGTAAGTAATGTCGATACTTCCGTCTTGGCGATTGTACTTTATGGCATTGGTCAGAATATTGAGAATTACTTGTTGAAAGCGCATTGCATCGACTTCAATGGAAGGCACTTCGTCAACGGGCACATGATGACTTATAGTGATATTTTTCTTGGCGCTATGAGTGGCCAACATAGATATACATTGTTGAACAACCTGAGATGGATCTGTGGCCTGAATCTTTAGATTTAAATTACTGCTCTCGATTTTAGAAAGATCGAGCACCTGATTGACGAGTTCCAGTAATAGATGTCCACCTTTCATAACCTCACTTAAATACTTTTTCTGCTTAGTGTTAAGCGAGGGTTTGTCATCCATATCAAGTAACTGAGCAAAACCTAGAATTGCATTCAAGGGGGTCCTTAGCTCATGGCTCATGGACGAAAGAAAGCTTGATTTCGCGGTATTTGAAACATTGGCCGAGTCAACTGCAATTTGAAGTTGAGTGACTGTTGGCCAAATCAAAACACCACCAAGAATAGACGCAAGTAAGGCGAACGATGCAGTGACTAAAATAACCTTGGTTATTTGGTCGGAGTATTGCTCAAGGGGGACCGTGACTTCCTGGACACCTCGAACGTCACCAATTTTCCAAATTATCTTTGGTCCTATAGCCTGCATTTCCGGACTGTTATGGCAATTAATACATGAACTACGCATGACAGAAGGGAGCGCATATCTTACGACTTCAACACCATCGATAGTTGAGAATTTAAAGAAGGCATTCGACGGTTTTTTGGTAAGTGTGCTAATCGCATCAACTTGGAATGTGTCTAAGGTTCGAGTACGTCTCCATTTGAAGGGAAAGTGACTATACAGAGCCAATTGCATCCCTTCATTCTGGGATGCAACAGCATTACCGACGTCCATCACAAAACGACCCGGGAATGGAAACGTGTCTTCGGACACTTCGTATTCGCGGTCAAATCGGCCTGCCAAGGCGGTAATTCTTGGGACTATTTGTTCGGAATAAAAGTCGTGGGTTAAAATGATTGAATCGGCATAAGTACGCGCCGTTTGAATACCAGCACTTCGCTTAATATTTTGAATTTCCCACATCGCACCTGTGAAAAACAATCCCAGGACACATAAAATATACACAACCACGACAACATGGGGGTGCTTTGCCATCTTTAACTTTAACTTTGAGAACACTTTGAAAATCGATCTCATTCAATAAAACGTCGAATGAAAAATATTATTGGTCAGTAGGCGAACGATCGGATAATGGCTGGAAGTTGTATAGTTCATGTCACGTCAGGAACGCATTAGCATTCCGAAAAATTATCAGGATCGTTAAAATTAAATTAGGGAACTGAAACAGTTTTACTTGTATGGATGTTCTAATTTTGCGAATTCATATGTCTATAGTTTTTGAGCCAAGCTTTTGGCCTTATCAGTCGACTCCGGTGAAGCAACATAACTGCACACACTTTTTTATACGAACTTTCGCTTGCCTGCTCGGTGATCAAAAAGTCATGGATCTATTCACCTTCGAACAAGGCAGTCACAATGTGGCTTACCTTGGCCATATCATAGACACAAATCCAACCCGAGAGTCCGCAGGAAACAAGTACGCATTGTAGTTCAAAACTTCATAAATGTTCGCTACAAGTAAGCAAATATCCCGATTTGTCTAACTTGCGTTAGCGGCGGTCACGCGATTGCGACCATTGCTTTTAGACTTATATAACGCTTCGTCGGCAGATCTTATGAAATCTATGATCGATCCTGTATAGTCATCCTCAGAGACAGAAACAACCCCAAAACTTGCAGTGATCGATTGTTTCAGTCCCTTAGAAAGGGGGATTGATTCAAGTGCCAAGCGCGCTTTTTCGGCTTTTATGGCAGCATCATCGGCATCCATCCCCGGAAGAAGAATTACAAACTCCTCCCCGCCAACCCGTGCTACTAAATCACCCGCGCGTCGAGCGAGAGGGGTAAGGGCTTTAGCTACCAATTGCAAACAAACATCCCCGGCTGGATGTCCGAAAGTATCGTTATATGATTTGAAGTGATCAAGGTCGATCATAATTAGACTGATCGCTGACTTGTTACGTTTACACCTGCGCCACTCTTCTTTGAGCACCTGGTCGAAGCGTCGTCTATTTGCAAGACCCGACAACGAATCCTCCAAGGCCATTTTTGCTGCCTTTTCCTCAGCTAGCTTTCGTCGTGTGACTTCTCTGTGTGCAATAACAAACAGTTTTTGAGAAGAACCACGAATAGCCGTTGCGCGCATGCTGTACCACCTCTTTTTCATAGGTGAATGACACGGATAGTCGATCTCACATACCGGATCCTTACCGTTAATCACCTGTTCGAGATTGCCAGTGATTTCAGCTGCGGTGCGATCTCCGTGTGCTGCGGCTTTTCGACATACTTCGAGGTAGTTTTCACCCAGCCAGGTAAATTTACTCGGGAAACCATTCTCAGCACCAAATGATCGCCATGTCCTGTTTACGAAAACAATTTCTCCAGTTTGATCAATAACCGCTATTTGTTCGCTTAGGGAGTCGATAAGTGACTGTAAGAAAAGGAACTGCTCTTTCATTAACTAACCCATTTATAGTAATTGGTTAGTCTTCCATCGGCTTAATGAAGAATTTCTTTAGGACCTGCGGAAAGCGACCCTGCTACAGAAGTCCCAGTCTGGTTGTAACAACGTCACCCATGATTATTGGCCTGGCAGGTTTTGCATCACATTGTTGATCCATTCCTCAAATAATTGTGCGCGTAGTGAGTTCCCCTCAACATGAGCGCTGAGCAAGTAATAGTTTTGCGATTCAGGAATTGAATGTTCCAGTACACGAACCAACTGACCCGAACGTAAATCTTCCTGCACTTCCAGCGGGTTACAAAGTGCAACACCATATCCACTACGCG
>JAJFKZ010000094.1 GCA_021772955.1 Gammaproteobacteria bacterium
TGTGCATTGTATTGCTCCTTCAGTTGGTTGATTTTGGCGGCGACACGTTTCGCGCTGTCACCGTGCTTTTCCTGAATCCGGGCACTGAGTTCATCGATGCTCCCTGCGGCCCGGCTTACCCCGTCAATGGTCAGTTTGCACTATTCTCGTTTGCTGCGGGTGTTGAATTGATCGATACGTCCTTCTAGGAGCCTGCGCCGTAGAAAGTTCACGGCTGCAAATCCGCTCTCATCTATAGGCTGCGCCTATACTACTCGTCAAATAGCGGTGCTATTTTCCTTCTACTATAGACACAGTCAATAGCGATATCGAATTTTCGCTCTCGCGAATTTCTATGGCGCAGGCTCCTAGCAAAACCTTGAGCAGCTGGATTTTGCCTTGTTGGCATGAATTGCCATAAGCCCGACCATCGCAGCCTGGTTCTGCATCAACCTGTGTTATGCCGCCGGGTATTCATCCGTCAGGCAATCTGGGCATGCTGCCAGTGCAGAGATTGCCAATGCATGGTGTAGACTGTGGCTTGACGGTCTGTATTTGCACCCATCCATGAGCAGTCAGGAACAAAACCCTACATTTGAGCAGCTGTGGAGCAGGATAGCCCGACATGTCCGCGCCGCAGTGGCCAGACATCGCTCCAGAGATATGGCGCTGGCCGCAGATGACCTGCTGCAGGAAGTTCGCATACGGGTCTGGGAAACCTGCCAGCGTGACAACAATTCCAGCTTTAATACGTCTTATTACATGAGGGTTGTCAATAGCGCGATCATTGACAGCCTGCGTAAACATCGTGGCACGTTGGCACATTCAGTTCGGGCCTATGGTGATGAAGACCAGGATATGCTGGCTGAATTGGGTGCCGATGAACCCGGGCCGGAGCAACTGCTTGATCATGCACTGCAAGGTGCCCGGTTGCGGGCGGCACTGCAGCGCTTGCCGAAGGCGAGGGCGCAAGCGGTGGCCTTGTATCTACAGGGCTACAACGCCGAGGAAATTGCCGGCTTGATGAAATGTGACCGGCACCGCGCGCACAATCTGGCTTACCGCGGCGTGCGCGAGCTGAAACAACTGCTGCTGGCCGAGGTCGATGCAAGTGAGGTAGACCAGCAGCAAAATGTGCGGGATGACCGCCAATAGCAGCTACGACGCATGATCGACCGCTTGGCGGGTGTGCGAAATACTCCAAATTCCACTATTTGATGACGGTAACAAACCATGACATTACACAATTTCAGGCGCCTCTACAGTAATGCCTACCGACAGTCCGGAAGTTGCCATGGGGCCTGCCCGTCGGCAACGCAACTGGCTGATCTGGCAGCCGATCGGCTGTGGCGCTGGCAGCGGCGGCCGCTGCTGCAGCATCTGGCCACGTGTAGCGATTGCGCCGATGATTATCGGGTCATGCATGCTGCCTACTTGGGCATGAAATCAGCCTTGCCAAGCGGGTCTGATCATCGCAGCAACAGCTTGCTCGGCAGCTATGCCCGTCTTTGGCAACCGTCCGGATTGCGCCCGGCGATGCTGACGGCGATGGTTGCTGTGCTGATGGTGTTTGGCGGTGCGTTCGTGTATGAGACACTGCACCACAGTGCCGCACCTATGGATTCTCGGAGCCATGGGCAGAGTGTCCAAAGCGCTGATTTGCAGGACGATGTTCTGACTGGCGGTGGGTTTGAATCGGCACCGCAAATGGCCGCCAATGACGTTTTGTTCCGCAACGATTTTGATCAGCCTGCGGTTTCCGGAGCTCAACCAGTACTGCATCGACAAGAAGTTTTTGCAGACAGCTTCGGTGGTTGATCTGTAGCGTAGTGTGGTGTTGCGCACGGTTTGGCACATTCAGTGCGCGCCGGACAATGCGGATGCGGATTTGTGCACATTCTTGTCGATAATCTTATCCGATTGCATTGATTAAAGACGCCAATTCTGCTAACATTCTCGCTCTTTAGTCGAATGAATCTCTGGAGTAACTATGTACGCGGTATTCAAAACCGGCGGCAAGCAATACAAGGCCACCAAAGGCGATGTGGTACGTGTTGAGAAAATTAAAGCCGATGCGGGTCAAAGCATTGATCTGGAAGAAGTTTTATTGGTCAGAGGTGATGACGACAAGGTTGTTGTCGGCGCGCCTTTGGTGAAAGGTGGCAAGGTGACTGCCAAAGTTGTTGCCCATGGTCGGGCCGACAAGATCAGAATCATCAAGTTTCGTCGGCGCAAACATTCGCGTCGCACCCAGGGACATCGGCAGTATTACACCGATCTTGAAATCACCGGGATCACTGGCTAAGTGGCTGCTGCCCAAACAGAATATAGACTGAGTTGATCCGATTTTACCGGCCCATGTGGCCGCTGTAGGTCAACCCGGATACCCACACACGAGAGGATTTAGCAATGGCTCATAAAAAAGCAGGCGGCAGTACTCGCAATGGCCGCGATTCCAATCCCAAGTACCTTGGCGTCAAGCGCTATGGTGGCGAAATGGTGGATGCTGGCAATATCATTGTTCGCCAGCGCGGCACCCGTTTTCATGCGGGAGACAATGTAGGCATCGGTCGCGATCACACTTTGTTTGCGTTGGCTGATGGAAAAGTCAATTTTTTGGAAAAAGGCTTGCCAAAACGCAAATACGTCTCTATACTTAAGGCCTAGAGCCTTACTGCACCAAGGCAACGACGCCCGGCAAAAAATCAGCTTTATGCAGGTGTTTTTTTCCGCAAGCGCAATCCAGGAAGGGTGCTAATCAGCTCATGAAATTCGTCGATGAAGCTACGATCCAGGTCAGTGCCGGCAAGGGCGGAGATGGGTCTGCGAGCTTTCGGCGCGAGAAGTACGTACCCTTCGGCGGTCCGGATGGCGGTGACGGCGGGCGCGGTGGCAGTGTCTGGATGGAGGCCATCAGCGGCCTCAATACGCTGGTGGATTTTCGCCATGCCAGGCAGTTTCGAGCAGAATCCGGCCAGTCAGGACGTGGCCGCCAGATGACCGGACGCGGTGGCGCTGATATCTGCATTGAGGTGCCGTTAGGTACTCAGGTTTTTACTCAGGATGATGGTCAGTTACTGGGCGACTTGATCAACGAAGGTGATCGTCTGTGCGTGGCTGAGGGCGGCGCTGGTGGACTGGGTAACCTGCACTTCAAATCATCCACCAACCGCGCACCGCGTCAGACCGTGCCAGGCAAACCCGGTGAACAGAGGCAGTTGCGACTGGAGCTGAAGCTGCTTGCTGATGTTGGCTTGCTGGGCTTTCCCAATGCGGGTAAATCCACACTGATCAGCGCAGTATCCTCGGCCCGACCAAAAATTGCCGACTATCCTTTTACAACCTTGTACCCAAACCTTGGTGTGGTCAGTATTGCGGCTGATCAGAGCTTTGTCATTGCTGATATTCCCGGCGTGATCAGTGGTGCTGCGGATGGGGCCGGGTTGGGTCTGCAGTTTTTACGGCACCTGCAGCGGACCCGACTGCTTTTGCATCTGGTGGACATGCAACCGCTGGATGAAACCGAACCAGTGGCATCGGTGCGCGCCATTGAACACGAATTGCGCAGCTATGATGCCGAACTGGCCAGCAAGCCGCGCTGGCTGGTCTTGAACAAATGCGATTTGATGCCGACCGGGGAAGCAGAACAGTTGGCGGCAGAGGTGCTTGATCAACTGCAGTGGCAGGATCCATGGTTCATGATTTCAGCCGTATCCGGACAGGGTTTGAAGCCGCTGATGCATGCCATCATGCAGCATTTGCAGGCTCATCCGGTACGACGTGATCCTGTCGATGATGATGACGATGTTTTGCCTGAAGCCGAAATACAATCGCCAGAGCAATCAGGTGGATCAGAGCAATCAGGTGGATCAGAGCAATCAGGTGGACCAGAGTAATCAGACGGATGGCGACAGCCAGGCACACTCAACGGCGCCCGGACCAGTGGTCGGACAATCGTTGAATGGCGGTTAATGTGCAAAGCCCAATGCTGTTGCGATAGCCGTTACCTGGTCGCTAACAGCATTGCCGCTATCGAGTTTGAACAGTGTCAATCCGGGTTTGTTGACGGTGCGGTTGAGTTACTGCTGCAGTGCTGACTAGCCGAACCCAGCTTGCACACGCACGGCCGTTGCGGAACAGCCCTCGTTGCAAGCACAGTCCTGGCCCCGTGACCGCAGGCCAACGCGCGTCAGGAATCAGCCAAGCGCGCGTATGTGCTTGTTCAAGCGTGATTTGTGACGGGCTGCCTTGTTCTGATGAATCAGGCCTTTGCTGACGGCCTTGTCCAGCGCAGGTACAGCAGACTGGTAAGCCTTTTGCGCTTGAGGCTGGTCACCGTTTTCGATGGCAATCTGAACTTTTTTGAGTATTGTGCGCATGGCTGAACGCTGACTGGTGTTCAGTTTACGACGATTTTCTGACTGTTTCGCACGTTTACGAGCTTGGGCGGTATTGGCCACGTGGTGACTCCATTGGTAAAATTAAAGCAAGCTGGATATTATGATCAATTTTAGCTTTTCAGTCAATGCCGTGATAGCTCACAAGCGTTTATCACTTGCCCATGTGCATTTGCACAGCGGAGAAAATTGCCCGATGAGGTCTGAACTGTCATGACTCGGCTTTTGCACAACATCGGCAGCACGGCGGCGGGAACCATGGTGTCGCGTGTGCTGGGTTTTTTGCGCGATGTCATTATCGCCCGAATGTTCGGTGCCGGCATGGCAACCGATGCGTTCTTTGTGGCATTTCGAATTCCCAACCTGTTTCGACGACTGTTTGCTGAGGGCTCTTTTGCGCTGGCATTTGTGCCGGTTCTGTCCGAATACCGCAAGCGCGGCGATCAACGCGCCGTGCGCGAGTTGATCGATAGCATCAGTGGCGTTTTGATCGCAGTGTTACTGATCGTCACTGCTGTAGGCGTGCTGCTGGCACCGCTTTTGGTGCGGATATTTGCCCCTGGTTTCGATGCTGACGATCCGCGCCAGGCCATGGCCACCGACATGCTGCGCCTGACTTTTCCGTACCTGTTATTCATTTCTTTGACTGCGCTGTCTGGCGGCATTCTGAATACCTGGGGCAAATTCTGGATACCGGCAGTGACGCCGGCATTGCTGAATATCAGTCTGATATGCGCGGCATTGCTGCTGGCGCCGGTGCTGGCGGTGCCGGTTATGGCATTGGCTTGGGGGGTATTGCTTGCTGGCGCGCTGCAGCTGGCCTTTCAATTACCAGCTCTGGCGCGGCTGGGTTTGCTACCGCGCCCGGGCTGGTGGCCGGGTCACGCTGGTGTTCGCAAGATCTTGCGTTTGATGTTGCCGACCTTGTTTGGATCCTCGGTAGCACAGATCAATTTGTTGCTGGACACGCTGATCGCCTCATTGCTGATGGCCGGCAGCGTATCCTGGCTGTATTACGCTGATCGCATGTTTGAATTTCCGGTCGGGGTGTTCGGTGTGGCCTTGTCCACGGTCATCCTGCCGCGACTGGCCACGGCGGTCGGTGGCCAGCGCATGATTGCCGGCAGTCATGCTGATGACCAACAGTTTACTGCGACCTTGCAATGGGCCATGCGCCTGGCCTGGCTGATCAGTGTGCCGGCTGCAGTCGGATTGTTGCTGCTGGCCACACCGGTGCTGCAAACCTTGTTTGAGTATGGTCGGTTCAGCGACGCGGACACGCGCATGACCGGCATGGCGCTGCAAGCCTACGCCCTGGGGCTACCGGCAGTAATCGCGGTCAAGGTGCTGGCACCGGGATTTTATGCGCGGCAGGATACCGCCACACCGGTGCGCTATGCGATCATCAGCATGGTCAGCAACATGTTGCTGAATGCGTTGTTTATCTTCTTGTTGCTAAGCTACGTACACGCGCCGGCCGGGGCAACGCAGGGGCTGTTGGCGCGCTTGGCCGCGACACCGGGTCTGCATCTGGGCCTGGCGCTGGCGAGCGCGGTGGCGGCCTACATCAATATGTTTCTGCTCTGGCGACAACTGCGTCGACTGGGCTGGTGGCAAGCGCCTGCGGGCTGGCTGCTGGATCTGTCGCGTATTGGCTTTATGAGCCTGCTGATGGCATTGTGCTTGTGGCTGTTGTCAGACTTGCAGGTGCTGGTCGGCGCCTTGCAGGATCGCTGGTGGCTGCGGGTTGCTGCCTTGCTGGTGCTGGTGCTCAGCGGCATGGTCGTTTATGCTGCGGCAGGTTTTTTCTTTGGTCTGCGTCTGTCCTGGTTGCAGATGCCGACGCTACCCCGGGTAACACCAGCACAGGAGCAATAATGCCAGTTTTTCGCAGCATGGATGATCAGCCACCAGCTTGCAGTGTGCTCACCATCGGCAATTTTGATGGCGTGCACCTGGGCCATCAGCAATTGCTGCAGCAAGCCCGACTGATTCGTGATCGACAAGCAAACGGTGGCGATTTGATGGTGATGACATTTGCGCCGCTGCCGCTGGAATACTTGCGCCCCGAGGCGCCACCGGGACGCGTCGGCGCGGATGCCATGCGCATCCAATGGCTGCTGAATGCAGGTGTGGACACGGTCTGGATGTTACCGTTTGATCAACAACTGGCAACCATGTCGGCCACGGCATTTGTACAAGACCTGCTGGTTGACAGACTGCAGGTTCAGCATGTGGTGGTGGGGGCTGACTTTCATTACGGACATCGCCGCCAGGGCGATGTCGGCAGTTTACGCAGCGCTGGCGCTGAATACGGCTTTACTGTGCACGTGTTGGATGCGATCGTCGACAAACACGAGCGCATCAGCAGCAGCCGCGTGCGCCAGGCATTGCGGCATGGTGAGGTTGAGCGGGTGGCCCGATTGCTGGGGCGCCCCTACAATATCAGCGGTGAAGTCGTGGCTGGGCAACGGCTGGGGCGAGAACTTGGTTATCCGACCATCAATATTGATGTCAGCGGCTGGGACTGTTTGCTACAAGGTATCTATGCGGTTAACGTCCAGCTTTGCGATAATAAGCGCGAATTGACTGTGCAGTCAGGTACAGACCGGCACAGTACCGAAACTGGCCTGCTGGGTGGCATTGCCAGCATTGGGCATCGTCCGGTGATCCGGGAGCATTTGCCCGAGCGAGCTCGGCCCGGACACTGGCTGGAAGTGCACCTGTTTGATTTTGATCAGGACTGTTATGGCCGTTTGGCCAATGTGTTGTTTCGGCATAAAATACGAAACGAAATGGCATTTGCATCAATGGACACCATGCTCAGCCAGATGCACAAGGATTGTGCGGACGCCAGAAGCCTACTCGGCGTATAAGCTGACAGCTTCAACACTGGATTGGCCACTGACTGCTCATAGCCGCGTCCCGTTAAACCCGTAACCATGTTGGCCCGCATATTTCATAAAGGCGGACTGTTGATGGCAAATTTCGTTGATAAAATAGTGGTTCTTCAACCTGTTAATGACGGATGTAGTTGGTCTGTAAACGTTCTGGGCCAGGCGCGGCGCGCAGTGAATGGCCTGAGCCCTTTACCAGCGCCGCAACGCAACAGAAGCGCTGAACCCCCACCATTATCATGTTGAAGGACCACTAGGAGATAGAAGTGAACATACACACAGTGGAGTGGCTACGATTGATCCTGTTCGAGTTCAGACCAAATCTGGCGTTGCATCTCCAACGATCACCCTTGAACCATAGCTACGGCTATGCTTCTGCGGGCGATCGTTCGACCTGCTTAGCCAGATTTGCCCTGCTACTCGAACCCTTTATGAAATATCCGGGCTAGCTTTTGACCGGCGTCGCGGTCACTGCCGCCATGGTGCATAGTCGCCATCGATGAACCCAATGAATTGAGAATCATGGACTACAAAGACACGATCAATCTGCCCGGCGATTCACTGCCGATGAAAGCCAACCTGGCCCAGCGCGAACCGGACATGCTCAAGCAGTGGCATGATCAGGACTGGTACGGCCTGCTGCAGCACGAGACCAGCAACCGTCCGGCCTTTATTCTGCACGATGGCCCGCCGTATGCCAACGGTGATATTCACATTGGTCACGCCGTCAACAAGATTCTTAAAGACATGGTTATGCGTTCGCGCATGCTGAGTGGTTTCCGCACGCCCTACGTGCCGGGTTGGGACTGCCACGGTCTGCCAATTGAACTGCAGGTGGAAAAGAAGGTTGGCAAGGTCGGGCATAAAGTTGATGCGCGGGAATTTCGTCAGCGCTGCCGCGACTACGCCGCACAGCAGATCGAGCGTCAGAGTCGTGATTTCCAACGCCTGGGCATACTCGGTGACTGGGCCAATCGCTACGCCAGCAGTGACTTCAGTTACGAGGCCGACATGCTGCGCGCACTGGCACAGATCATCGACAATGGCTATCTGCAGCAGGGTGTGAAGCCGGTGCATTGGTGTTTTGACTGCGGTTCGGCACTGGCGGAAGCGGAAATTGAATACCAGGACAAGACCTCACCGGCGATTGATGTACTGTTTACAGCAGTGCAGCCCGAGGCGTTGTTGGCATTGTTTGATGTGGTGGCCAAAGATGATGCGCTGGTGGGCTTACCGATCTGGACCACCACACCGTGGACCATTCCGGCCAATCAGGCGGTGGCTGTGCATGCGCAGCTGGACTATCAGTTGATCAGCGCGCGGCAGACCACAACTGCCGCTGAGCGCAGTCTGTATCTGGTCGTTGCCGATGCCCTGGTCGACGATGTTGTGGCACGCTGTGAGCTGCAGCAGGTGCAGCGACTGGGCACGGTGTCCGGTCAGCAACTGGAACACGTGCAGCTCAAGCATCCTTTGTATGAGCGCCAGGTACCGGTGATTTTGGGCGAGCACGTCACCACCGAACAGGGCACTGGCGCCGTGCACACGGCCCCCGGTCATGGTCAGGAGGACTTTCAGGTCGGTCAGCAGTACGGGCTGGAAGTGCTATGCCCGGTGGCCGGCAACGGAGTGTTCACCGCTGACACCGGCGTGGTCGGCGGTCAGCACATCTGGAAAGCCAACGCCATGCTGGTAGAGGCCATGCACGACAACGGCACGTTACTTGCGCAAGCCGCCTTTCAGCACAGCTATCCGCACTGCTGGCGGCACAAGACGCCGACTGCGTTTCGCGTCACGCCGCAGTGGTTTATCGCCATGGATCAGCCCTCAGTGCAGGGCAATACACCGCGCGCACAGGACACGACGCTGCGCGAGCAGGGCAAGACGCTTCGCGAGCAGGCGCTGGCAGCCATCGAACAGGTGCGCTGGGTGCCGGACTGGGGCCAGGCCCGCATCCATGGTATGGTCGAGAACCGCCCGGACTGGTGCATTTCGCGTCAGCGCACCTGGGGCGTGCCGATCCCGCTGTTGATCCACAAACAGACCGGCGCACTGCATCCGGACACCAGCGCGCTGGTGCGGCAGGTGGCCGATCTGGTAGCACAAGAGGGCATCGACGCCTGGTACGAAGACGACATCGTCACCCGACTGGGTCAGGATGCCGAAACCTGGCAGCCGGTGCAGGACATCCTCGATGTCTGGTTCGACTCCGGCAGCAGTCACTTTGCTGTGCTTGAGCAACGACCTGAACTGCAACGCCCGGCGGATTTGTACCTGGAAGGCTCGGATCAGCACCGCGGCTGGTTCCAGACCTCGTTGCTGAACTCGGTGGCGATGTACGGCGAGGCACCTTACCGCCAGGTGCTGACGCATGGCTTTACCGTGGATGCCGATGGCCGCAAGATGTCTAAATCGCTGGGCAATGTGATTGCCCCGCAGCAGGTAATGAACACGCTGGGAGCAGACATCCTGCGACTGTGGGTTTCTGCTGCCGATTACCGTCAGGAAATGACCGTTTCCGACGAAATTCTCAAGCGTATCGGTGATGCCTATCGTCGTATCCGCAATACCTCAAGGTTTCTGCTCGGCAATGTGGCTGACTTTACGGCTGAACATTTATTGCCGCCGGAGCAGATGCTGCCGCTGGATCGCTGGGCGGTCGATCGTGCCCGCCAGACCCAGCAACAGATCATCCAGGCCTACGATGATTACCAGTTTCACAATGTCTACCAGCGCATGCACCAGTTTTGCATCGTTGATATGGGCGGCTTTTATCTGGATGTGATCAAGGATCGCTTGTACACCATGCCGCGCGACAGCGTGGGCCGTCGCTCGGCACAGACGGCGATGTGGCACATGCAAGAAGCAATGGTGCGCTGGATGGCACCGATTCTGTGCTTTACCGCCGAGGAAATCTGGCAATCCATGGCCGGTGAGCGCAGCCGCACGGTGCAGTTGCAGACCTGGTATGACGGGCTGGACGAGTTCAGCATCGGTGCTCAGGAGCAGGCCCGCTGGCAAGTCATTCTGCAATTGCGTGATCCCTTGCGCAAGCGCATCGAAACCCTGCGTCGTGAGCAGAATATCGGCAATTCTCTGGCTTACCAGGTGGACCTGTACGCCGACGGTGAGCTGCTGAAGATGTTGCGCGAGATGGCCGACGAACTGCATTTTCTGTTTATCACCGCCAAGGTCAATGTGCATGCCATGGCAGATGCCGACAACAGCGATGCCATGCAACGGGTCGAGCTTGAAGGTGGCCATTTGCTACTTCAGATTGCACCCAGCAAGGCAGCACGTTGCGTGCGCTGCTGGCATCATGATGCCAGCGTTGGTAGCAGCGCTGACCATCCCGAGATCTGCAGTCGTTGTCACAGCAATGTCTGTGGTGACGGTGAAACACGCCGGTGGGGTTGATGCCCGGGCTGTATGCGCGCTGGCTGCTGCTGTCGGTGCTGGTGGTGGTGCTGGACCAGTACAGCAAATGGCTGGTATTGCAGCACTTTGATTTGTATGAAACCCTGCGCCTGACCAACTGGTTCAATCTCACGCTGGCCTACAACACCGGCGCGGCGTTCAGCTTTCTCAACGACGCCGGTGGCTGGCAGCGCTGGCTGTTTGTAGTGCTGGCCGTGGTCATCACCGGTGTGCTGCTGGTGTGGCTGCAGCGCGCGCGTCATTTGCGCCTGCAGGCACTGGCGCTGGCGCTGATCATCGGTGGCGCCATCGGCAACGTCATCGACCGCGTCCGGCTCGGTTATGTCATCGACTTCATTGACTGGCACTACCGCGACTGGCATTGGCCGGTGTTCAACCTCGCCGATTCAGCCATCAGTGTCGGTGTGGTATTGCTGATTGTTGATAGCTTGTTTCTGCAGGCGCACGCTGATGTCTGAAGTGATCCTGATTCGCTAACAAGGTCAGAAATCGACAGTCTTGTCCTATTTCGCTTGCGCTAACCACATACACTGTTGCCCGGTTCGCTGCGTATACCGCCGGTGTATTGATTTCATGCAGCGGCGGAGAGCCGTCTCCAGCTTGCAATCAGCAACATCAACACAAGTAGCAGCAGCGCCCATATGCCAACCACTGGCACAGCAATGGGGCCTGGCAATGCCAGGCCGCGCCCGAACAGCACCACCACACGTCCGGCATTGGAGCGGTTGCCCGGATCCATGGCCAGCCCGCCGAAGGCCATATCGATCAGACCATCGCCATTGAAATCACCGGCGGAGATCGTTCGTCCCAGTGATTCCTCATCGGGCAGGTCGCGCACCAGAAAGCCACGGCTGCCATCGCCGCCGTTGACTGGCAGCAGATCGGCAACATTGAACTCTGCAGGCGGGTCAGCGCGCCCATAGATCACCCAGGTGCCATTGATATCAGATACCGATTGTGATAATTCAACATTATGAATGGCGATATCGGCCAAGCCATCTTGATTGATGTCGCCAAAGCCAGCAACGCTAAACCCGAAGCCAGTATTGGAAGATTCATCGGTAACAGGAAGAAACTGCATAATCCTGGGTGCTTGAGCACCAGGATTATTGAGCTTACGCAAGTCCAGTTCAGCCGGAAATTCATCTTGGCCAAAAAACAGGTAAGCTGGCCCCCCCCCAGAACTGTCAGCACCAATCAACAGATCATGGTGGCCGTCATGGTCAAAATCGCCTACACCGTCGACTGCTACCGATGTCGAGCCCAGTCCTTCAAGTGGTGCGCTGCCAATTACCACCATTCCTTCTGTGCCATCGCCGCCATTGCGGCTGAGCAACCTGCCTGTATCAAATAATGATGGAAATGGCGCAACGCCCGCACGTCCGAAAATGATATAACACTCACCATTGGATAATGTCTGCGGGAACTGGCTGAGTCTGCGGCAAAACATGATTTCATCCAGGCTGTCGCCATTGATATCGTTGATAAATCTGGAATTGGCAATATCACTGAACAGCACGTTTATTGGTTGTTCAGGCACCGGCGGAACAATCAAAAAGCCACGTTGTGCCGGCATGTTCAACAGATCTTCGAAGCCGATTGCGGCTGCAAACGGCCTGCCGGCCTGGCCATAGATGACAAAAATGTGACCACTGCCGCGGCCTGGCTCGTATTCCTTGCCACTGCTGATCAGTAAATCGGTATGGCCGTCACCATTAATGTGGTGTCCTCCGAAAAAATCAGCGCCGAATAAATCGTCATCCACCTCACCGACAAATACAAAACCCTCCTGGCCATTGCCTCCATTTTCAGGCAGCAGACGGGTCACATCCCGCACAAGATTGCCCACCCCGGAACCGCCGTAGAGAATATAGGTTTCGCCCAGAAACTCGACCGCTTGCAGATCGATGGTTGATGCATGGATGCCGAGATCAGCGATGCCGTCGCCATCCAGATCACCCAGAAAGCGTACCCGGCGACCGAAAAAACTGCTGCGCCGGGGAAACGAGAAACTTGCAGCAACAGCCGGATCGATGCTGCCATTGACAATGGCGGCCGTTTCCAGTCCGTCTGGCCCCATCGGTACGTTGGCGGAGCCAAACACCAGCAGCGCCTGACCATTGCCAAAGCCAACCTGTGGTGCACCAACCAGCAGGTCGCTGCGGCCATCACCATTGACATCCTGATCCATGGCGATGCTGGCACCAAGATTGTCGCCCGATGTTGCCCCATTAAGCACCACGCCCATGCTGCCGTCGCCGCCATTGGCTGGCAACAACGTGGCCGGATCAACAATGGCGGAAAATGGTGCTTGATGGGCTTCAGCTTGTGCGTCAAGATGGAAGTTGACAAGGAATAGCGACAGAATGCTCATAAGGGTAAGGTTGAATGCACGTCTGGTCAGCCGACCCGCCATCACGCACAGGAGACACAAACAATGTAAAACGATATCACAGCAAGCATCAATTACATGTGCTGTTCCTGGCATTTTCACGATCGGGCAAAAGTTGCTTGCAAATGTGATCCGTCTACTATTCGTTAGCAGTCTCATTCTAGCACTGCTACAGTCTCCGCAGCCACGTCAGTCATTGGCCTCGCTGCCGGTGATTGTGCTGACGTTGCAGCTGGCCGCACTGGTGGGGCAGATGCCACCGATGACTACAGCTTGATGGTGAATTTTGTGGATGCGGTGCAGGCCCGCTAGGGTAGCCAAAAATTCACAGCGTGTATCGCTGATCGGTGCCAACTTGGATCAGTCGCTGGCGCTGGCAGTTCAGAATGGTCCAGTCTTTGAACAGTTTATTGGCGGTACAAAATGCACGGGCTGGAACAGATGCAGTTGCTTGCCGATCAAAACAGCAGCCGTGAGCAGGTCGATTTGTGTGGTATGCACCGGCTTGTTATTGACACAGCTACATCGATGGACTATTTGCAATAGACAATGCCATTTTGAGCTGCTGTTTTGCGCAAAAACCGCTCAGCTGCAGCCGTTACTGTCCTGCTCACTGCGAATGCGACCGGCGTTGGAGATAATGACCCGATAGCCGATGTCGGCTAGACCGTTCATGCACAGCCGAATTGTCCCGGTGTTGCCCAAGGCGGTGCCGTTGCCAAGAAAGCGAAAGCGCAGACGACCGCCACTGCTGGCGCTGATGCCGTCTGGCAACTCATCCACGCGCAGGATCGGCTCACCGCTGTTGCGTTCGTTGTTGTTGTTTTCATCCGCATAGATCAACCAGCCGTTGTGCCACTGATTGCCACCGTCGCACAGTGGCTCATCGCTATGGATGTTGCTGCTGGCGCACATGAT
>JAJFKZ010000095.1 GCA_021772955.1 Gammaproteobacteria bacterium
GTATATTTTTGGCATTTCACGTTCAAAAGCTGCCTTTGGTCCAGTCCAGAATGAGCCATCAATTACTACGCTGTCACTGAACGTTTGTTCGCCAAGCAGACTGTCATCCGCATGGACTGAAACCTGTAGATTGTAGTTAAATGTACCATTGATAAAAGCATCAAAATTCCAGTCTATGATGCTCACCTGTAAATCTCGATCCGCACTTTCATCAGCAGACGTTGCAAAACCCTTACTCGCCAACTCAGCACGTAAATCGCGTTCCAGAACATCGGATAAAGGAATCTCGCCTTGAGTTTTGACATCGAAAGGATTACCAAAACCACCACGGTATTTACCAATATACGATGGCTCCTTGTCACCATCCAGGACATATGGACGCTGCTCCTGAACTTGTACGGACACACTGTTGGCTTGGGAAACGGCAGCAGCTGGAGCAGCCTGATAATCCAGCGCAATTTTTTGTCGCGCAACACATGCTGTTAGCATGACAATACAGCTGGCAATTATTGCCAAGCGTGCCAGTTTATTCAAATGTAAAGGTTGCATGATCACTCCCAGTTTATGTAGTTTGTTACCTGAATCATAGCAGATGTTGAATGACGAAAAAAGGTCCATGCCAAGCACCACTGCATGGATTTTTATGTTATTGTTTGTATACTATATATTCAGCTCAAAAGCAATTGCGATAGGCTGTTTTCAATCGCATCGACATGGCCTTGGTCACGACTAACAGCTTATCCGGTTGAGGTTATTTACCTTCACATAGGGATTTTATGGCGCTCACGTATGGTCGCATATAGACATACTTATCAATGCACTGCAACAGCTTCCACAAGCAAGCTTGCGCCTACGCTCAAGTGCTATGCAGGCAGTTGTTTTAGCCATTGATTCATTCGCGCCCAGGCAACATGAAGCTTTTCATAGCTGGTGCGCTGCTGGCAATGCTGCTGGGTGCATGCGTGCTGCCAAGACCCACCCAGAACGTGCTCCCCAGCCAGTATTATCCGGCCATAGAAGAGCCATCAACCACATTACTGATTATGCTGCCAGGCATTCAGGACAGCATGCTGGACTTCGAGCGTAGTGGCCTGGTGGACCTTGTGCATGAGATTAAGCCAGATTGGGACATGCTGGCCGTTGATGCTCACATTGGTTACTACCGCCAGCGCAGCATTATTGATCGATTGCGTGAAGATATCGTTGGTCCTGCGCATGCTCGCGGCTATGATCAGATCTGGTTGACCGGCCCATCACTGGGGGGGTTCGGTAGCCTCCTGTATGCATGTCGAGACAGCAATAAACAGGTAGACGGCGTTATCGCCATTGCGCCATACCTGGGTGAGCGTGCCATCCTCAAGGACATCGACAATGCAGGTGGAGCAGCCAACTGGCAGGCCCAAGATGCCGGCGAGGTCATTGAAAGAGAACTTTGGGCATGTCTTCGAGACACACCTGCAGCTGAGTTATGGCTGGGCTGGGGCAGCGAGGATCGCATGCGTCACGGCAATGCATTGCTGGCGGAGTTACTGCTGCGGGAACATGTCTTCAATCGACCCGGTGGTCATCGCTGGGATATCTGGATTGAGCTTTGGCGTGAGATACTGCAAGCCCAGGATGATCCAGCCCGCATATTGCATGAGGGATTCGGATTTTAGGGGGAATCTGCCAAAGTAGTTTGGTGCATCGTCCGCAGAGCAATAGCTGGCTACGGTTCAAGGAAAATGTGCCAAACTACGACGGAAGATTTTTCCTAACACCGAATAGGACAAACTGAACTTTTGCAATTTCGATCAATTTCGTTATAACTTATTGGTGTGCATACGCTTTTCTTACCTGAATGTCCGTCCTGGTGCAATATGCGGGCTAGCTGCGCGGTCATTTACTGAGTGTCTGTCGCGCCGGTTTCCATGCTATCTTCTTGCGTTAAACTGAAATCAGGATGGATATGTCTCTAGCCATTATTGCTGTAGTGTGCGGGTTGATTCTGCTGGTCTGGAGTGCCGACCGCTTTGTCACCGGTGCCGCCTGTATGGCAGAGCATTTAGGCATGCCGCCGCTGTTGATCGGCATGGTCGTGGTCGGTTTTGGCACTTCGGCACCGGAGATGGTGGTCTCGGTGCTGGCCTCGGTACAGGGCAATCCCGGCATCGCGCTGGGCAATGCCTATGGTTCCAACATCACCAATATTGCACTGATTCTGGGCCTGACTGCACTGATCAGCCCGATTGCAGTACGCTCGCAGGTACTGCGCAAGGAACTGCCATTGCTGGTCCTGGTGACGGGCCTGGCAGGCTGGCAACTTTACGATGGCGAATTGAGTCGCATGGATGCCGTTGTACTGCTACTGGTGTTTGCTGCGCTGATGGCATGGATCATCCAGCATGGCCTGCGCCGCAAACGCGATCATCTGGGCGATGAGGTCACCAGTGCGATGTCCGATCAGGCCATGTCATTGCAACAGGCCAGCTTCACGTTAGTGTTGGGCCTGGTGCTGCTGATTGTCAGTTCGCGGGTGCTGGTGTGGGGTGCGGTGGAGATTGCTCACTCGCTCGGTATCAGCGACCTGATCATTGGCCTGACCATCATCGCGATCGGTACCTCATTGCCCGAACTGGCATCATCGGTTATTGCTGCCAGACGCGGCAAGCACGACATCGCGCTGGGCAATATCCTCGGCTCCAATATCTTCAACACACTGGCCGTGGTTGGCATCGCCGGCAGCATTCACCCCTTGACTGTGGCCGCCGAAGTGTTTTCTCGCGACCTGCTGGTGATGGCGGCACTGACCGTGTCGCTGTTCGTCATCGGCTATGGCTTTCGCGGGCCGGGTACGGGCCGCATCAACCGCATCGAGGCGGCGCTATTGTTGCTGGCTTACCTGCTGTACCTGGTCTATCTGTTCTTCTCGATCACCTGATGCGCCAGAAATGATGCACTAGAACAACTGACGGCACGTCAACCAGCTGGATTGCCACAGTCAATGCGAAGCCAATCATAGTTGGCAAAGACGCCAACTGGCCAATCCGGTATCATGCGCAGTTAAATCCCAGGCAATCAATCAACATCATCATGACCAGCATTTACAACAACGTCCTCGAGCTCATCGGCAACACCCCAATCATTCGCAGCAGCAAGCTGGATACCGGCCCGTGCGAGCTGTTCATCAAACTGGAAAGCCAGAATCCCGGCGGCAGCATCAAGGATCGCATCGGTCTGCACATGATCGAGCAGGCCGAAGCAGCCGGCCTGATCAAGCCCGGTGACACCCTGGTCGAAGGCACCGCTGGCAATACCGGCCTGGCGCTGGCGCTGGTAGCGCCGCAGAAAGGCTATCGGCTGATTCTGGTCATCCCGGACAAGATGAGCCGCGAAAAAATTTCCAATCTCAAGGCCATGGGCGCCGAGGTCATCATCACCCGTTCGGATGTCAGCAAGGGCCATCCGCAGTATTACCAGGACTACGCCAAGCGCATTGCCGATGAGACGCCTGGGTCGTATTTCATCAACCAGTTCGGCAACGATGCCAACCCCAGCGCCCACGAACACGGCACCGGCCCGGAAATCTGGCAACAGATGAACGAAAACCTGGATGCCATCGTGCTCGGTGTCGGCTCCAGCGGCACGGTCACCGGCCTGTCGCGCTACTTTGCCAAAGTGGCACCGGATCTGGAGCTGATCCTGGCTGACCCGGAAGGTTCGATCCTGACTGAATACATCAATGAAGGCACGCTCAACGGCAAAAGCAAAAGCTGGCTGGTGGAAGGCATCGGCGAGGATTTTCTGCCGCTGATCAGCGATTTTACGCGCGTCAGCAAAGCCTATTCCATCAGCGACCGGGAAAGCTTTGCCACCGGCAGGGATCTGCTGCTGCGTGAAGGAATACTCGGTGGTGCCTCCACCGGCACCCTGATTGCCGCTGCATTGCGCTATTGCCGCGCGCAATCCACCCCCAAACGCGTGCTGACCTTTGCTTGTGACACCGGAAACAAGTACCTGTCCAAGATGTACAACGATCAATGGATGCGTGATCTGGGCTTTCTGGATGTGCCGCAACACGGCAATTTACGCGACGTTATTGCGCGCCCGCTGGATCAGGGCGAAACCATCATTGTGCGCCCCGACGAGCCCATCGCCAACGCTTACAAGCGCATGAAAACCTACGATATTTCACAACTTCCGGTGCTCACGGAAGAAGGCGAATTACAGGGCATCATTGATGAATCAGACATATTGCTGGCGGTCGTGGACTGCCCCGAATGCTTCTCCGAACCAGTCAGCACGGCCATGGTGAGTGACCTGCATACGGTGGACGTGAACACCAACGTACGCGACCTGATGCCGCTGTTTGCTGCCGGCTTTGTGGCTATGGTCAAGGAAAAAGACCGCTTCATCGGCCTGATCACACGTCTGGATCTGCTCAACTACCTGCGGCGCAGCAGCGGTCTGGATTGATGTAATCAGGCAACAAACAGAAAAATAAGTACGCAAAAAAAATGCCGGACCACTCGGGCCCGGCATACGCTATCCACTGCACGCTGGCCGCTGACTACAACACGAGTTGTGTCAGCGCCATGCCACGTCAGTGCCTGGTGGCATCCTCAAGCATGCTGGCGAGCTTGTCCTTGGCCAGCAATTTCTCCTTCTTGATCTCGTTGAGCTGCAATTCATCCATGACCAGATAACCCCCCTCGGCTTCGTCCACCTGCTTGTCGAGCGACTCGTGTTGCTCATAGAAATACCGGAATTCCTTATTGGTTTCAAGCAATTGCTGGACAGTTTCTTGATTTTTTTCGAACATCGGGATTCTCCTTTCATAGCCACAGCGCGCACGACTGCAATCGCACGTCGCGTGCGGTAAAAACATGTGAATGGAAGTTGGAATGCCTGACAACAGGCGCGATGATGCATGCAAGACAGAACTGATTTCGAATGCTAAATCCATACAGAATCAGTGCTCTCTATCTGGCATAATCATAGTCCTAACGCTACCTCAATTTGGTGCCGGATGCAAGGCCAGTGTAGTGACCTTTCAGGCAAACTTGGTCACTTGATCAAATGTATTAGATAACTAACTGTTATTTAACGATGATTGCGGGTAAAATGCACAAATGACTAGCGCAGATGCCGATAACGGCACGGATCGCCTCTATGTTACAAGGAGTTAGCACGGAATGACCGGAAATCACATGATCAAAACTGTAGCTGTAGTTTCTCTGCTGGCCTTCTCGATCTCAGGACACGCTGTTCTGAAGTTGCTGCTTGATGGGCAAAGCTTTGATCTGCAAACCGCCGTGCTCGACACCGCCAATGGTCTGCTGACTGTCAACAGTGGCGTCAACCTCAACTGTACCGGCTTCTTAACAGTCGATCCGGCCAATGTTCCGCTGGCCATCAAGATCGACAACAACAACATTGCCGAAGTTGACAACGTCACGCCGGGCGCATTCACGATTGAGCGCCTGGCTGCAGACACCATCATCACCGTTAACACGGTTGATATCGTGAGCTGCTCGAACGGCCCCGGCCTGGATGAAGAGTTCTTTAGAGACGGATTTGAGACTCCAATCCCGCAATAAGCGGACGATCACCCGGTCAAACGCCGGCTAGCCCCCCTTCGCAATGACGAAACGATCGCCAGCAGGGCTGGCTCCTACAAAAAATCGAATAGTCGCAAGTGACCCCAGCGACCAAGGACAATCGCCAGCAGGGCTGGCTCCTACGAATAGTACTTTGCTGAGTTGGCCTTGTCTGCTCGCAGTGAACTGCGTTCGAAATCAAACCAATTCGGGCAAAACGCGTTGCTGCCAAAAGCTGTTGGGGATGACAAATGGTATTGTAGGAGCCTGCCTGCAGGCGAAAATGAGCAGGATTCAGGCTCCGAAATCGATCGCGTGCAAGCACGCTCCTACCTATCAAACCTTGTACGCAAGCCGCGTTGCGTGTCGCTATACACGCCATGCAGCGTCGCGCCTGTCTGCGTGCAACGCACAGGCAGGCAGCGACACCCTTTACCGTCATACCGCCGCAGGCTGGCATAGGCTAAATCGAAGCCATCATACCGGCGCAGGCCGGTATCCAGTCAAAATAATCGTCGCGCAGCGACCCCTTCGTTTGCAGTGTCACATCAGCAAAATGCAAGCATACAAAGCAGCCTTCGACATCTTTTATCAGGGTGCGTCTTCGACGCATCTGAATCGACTGGATTGCCACAGCGGCCAGGCCGCTTCGCAATGACGAAGCAATCGCCAGCAGGGCTAGCTCCTACTACAACTGGGTTGCTGCGTCGGTGTTGACACATCGTAGTTAAAGG
>JAJFKZ010000096.1 GCA_021772955.1 Gammaproteobacteria bacterium
TTGCGGCACACGTCCGCCACCGTCAGCCCAGCCTCGGCTTCGTGCAAGATCCTGATGATCTGTTCTTCTGTAAATCGTTTGCGCTTCATGGGTTCCTCCAGTTTTGAGAAATCCTAACATAGCGAGTGGTTCAATTATAAAGGGGCAAGTCACTGGTTGATGAGCAGGACTGCGAAAAGCTGAGTACGCACATACCTTCCACGCCGAGAATGCCAAGGACTTTGGGAAGTGTTGTAAGATAATAGCAATTATGTGTGGGTGTGCCGAGATTTAATTGGAAAGGCAGTTGACCGGACAAATGTCTGGATAGATATGTCAAAGCGAGGTATGTTTAGACTGTGAGATTATTCGTTATCAGCGGGGTATTGTCGTTTTTGATAATAGTAGCATATCTATTGGCGCTTCAATTTGTAGCTGCAATAGGTTATCTCAGTCAGAAAGTAGAGATGTAATACCCCAAAGATAATATTGGCTCCTGTTGCAGTAAAAAAGATGTAAAATATACAAGACGTTTGTATTGCTAATATAGCAAGTAACGTCTTGATGTACTTATATATACCACAATAGATAATAAATAAAGAATACGTTAGTAACGAAAAATAAAGCCAAATATTTACTTCATATCTTAAATTACCATAATTAACGATATAAGCTGCAAGGCTAACTGTCGTAAATGCTAATTGCCAGAATAAGATAGCGTATAATATGCTGGTATCTAAAACGTCGTCTCGTGTTTTATTTCTATATATGTAATGAAAAAAGATAAAGGTTGTCTGAATCATTATGAAAAGGAGAGCATACAGTGATATTGATCGAAATATCTTCTTGAATGGCTTGATTAGACTGTAAATTTCTTTATAGGCATCATTTTCTTTGTTGATTATGTAATCCGCTAATTTTGCCCGTTCTTCAGTGTCGTAGCTTTCGAACGTATTACCATATTCTGTAATCTCTGACTCAAGATCAATAAATGTTTGTTCAGCATTGTCGTACTTATTCATGATGATTAAACTGAGATAGATAAATGCTATCAATCCAAGGATAGATGGTAATGTCATGCGTACTACATTTATCGTGCTTGCCTCCTTGTGGATGATCATGTATGAATCATATCTTGTTTTTCATAACCCATAATATGGTATTGACATTGATAATGTAATCAAATAAGCATCAATTAGCCCGATGAATAGCACGCTTGTCCACGTGCAGTGCAGCTTCGTGCACGGCTTCGGACAGCGTCGGGTGGGCGTGAACGATGCGTGCCAGGTCTTCGGCGCAGCCGGAGAACTCCATCGTTACTACGCATTCGGCGATCAGTTCGGATGCGCCGGGGCCGATGATGTGTGCGCCCAGCAGGGTGTCGGTTTCGGCATCGGCGATGAGCTTGACCAGACCGGCGGCATCGCCCATGGCCAGACCACGACCGGTGGCGGCAAACGGAAAGCTGCCGGCTTTGTACTTGACGCCTGCTTGCTCCAGTTCCTGTTCGGTTTTGCCGACCCAGGCGATTTCCGGGTCGGTATAGATGACCCAGGGGATGGTAGCGAGGTTGCAGTGACCTGACTCGCCAGCAATCAGTTCGGCCACTGCGATGCCTTCTTCGGATGCTTTGTGTGCCAGCATCGGACCACGCACGGCGTCGCCGACGGCCCAGACGTTTTCGGCGTCAGTATGGCAGTGTTCATCGACTTCGATCTGGTTACGGTCATTGAGCTTGACGCCGGTGTTGTCACCAAGCAAGCCTTCGGTATTGGCGCGTCGACCCACCGCGACCAGCAAGCGATCGACGACCACCTGTTCTTCACCTTTGCTGCTGGTCGTGGTAATGGTGACAGCGTTATCTTTGATTTCAGCAGATTTCACTTTGCAGCCCAGCCTGATATCCAGACCCTGTTTCTTGAACTCACGGCCGGCGGCCTTGGCGATGTCAAGGTCAGCCGCTGCGAGCAGCTCATCCATGGCTTCGAACAACGTGACTTCGGCGCCCAGACGTTTCCAGACGCTGCCCAGTTCCAGACCGATGACGCCCGCACCGATCACGCCCAGGCGTTTGGGGACGTCGCCCAGTGCCAGAGCACCAGCATTGTCTATGATGTATTCGTTGTCAAACGCCATGCCCGGTAGCTCGATCGGTACTGAGCCTGATGCGAGGATAATGTGCTTGCCCTGCAGCATCTGCTCAGTGCCATCCTTGCTCTTGACCCGGACCATGCGCGCGGCTTCCAGTGTGCCCTGACCGTGGAAAAAGTCGACCTTGTTGATCTTCAACAACTGACTGACACCGCCGGTGAGTTGCTTGACCACCTTGTCCTTGCGCTGTTGCATGATGCTGATGTCCATGCTCGGCTGGCTGTCAAGCTTGATGCCATGGTCGGCATACTGGTGCTGCAAGTGATGAAAGTGCTTGCTGGAATCCAGCAACGCCTTGGACGGGATACAGCCGATGTTCAGACAGGTGCCACCGGGTGCTGGCTGGTCAGCGCTGTTGCTGCGATCATCAATGCAGGCGGTGCTCAATCCCAATTGTGCGGCCCGGATCGCGGCCACGTAACCGCCGGGTCCGGCACCGATGACGATGACGTCAAATTGCTTGCTCATAGTTTACCTTGCTGATTCAAATGTCGAGTAACAGGCGTGCCGGATCTTCCAGCAGTTCCTTGACGGTGACCAGAAACTGCACCGCATCCTTGCCATCGACGATGCGATGGTCATAACTCAGCGCGATGTACATCATCGGCCGCACGGTGATTTCACCGTTGATGACCACCGGGCGATCCTTGATAGTGTGCATGCCCAAAATGGCGCTTTGCGGTGGATTCAGCAACGGCGTGGACAGCAATGAGCCGAATACGCCGCCGTTGGTGACGGTAAACGTGCCGCCCTGCAGATCTTCCATGGCCAAGCTGCCATCGTGGGCCTTGCCCGCCAGATCACGAATCTGCTTTTCGATATCGGCCAGTGACAGCAGGTGTGCGTTGCGCAGCACTGGTACCACCAGACCGCGATCTATGGACACGGCCACGCCGATGTCCTGATAACCGTGGTAGACAATTTCATTGTCTTCAACCGAGGCATTGACCACCGGGTGACGCTGCAATGCGACACAGCAGGCGCGTACAAAAAACGACATGAAGCCCAGCCGTACGTCGTGGGTTTCCACAAACAGATCCTTATACTGCTTGCGCATGGCGCTGACCGCCTTGAGGTCCACTTCGTTGAACGAGGTAAGAATCGCAGCGGTGTTTTGCGCTTCTTTCATACGCTCGGCGATGCGGCTGCGCAGTCGGCTCATCTTCACGCGTTGTTCCGGCCGTGAACCAGCGGATTGCAAAAAGTTTTGTACATCAGGCTTGGTGATGCGGCCACCGCGGCCAGTGCCAGCGACGGCACTGGTATCGACATCATTGTCGGCCGCCAGTTTGCGTGCCGAAGGTGAGGGCGCAGCGCCTTTGGGCGCTGACTGCTCATCTTTCCCGGCCTGGTCACTGGCTGATTTTTCCGGCTGCTTGCTGGCTTCGGAGTCTGCCGCACCCGTGGCTGAGTCGTCGCTGGTCTTGCCAGCGTCGCTGTCAGCGTTGGTAGCGTCTTCGATGTCTTGTTCCTCGACGATGCCGAGCAGGTCATCGGCGACCACGGTTTCGCCTTGCTGGCGCTCGATGCTTTTGAGTATGCCGGTGACCGGTGCGGGCACTTCCAGCACCACCTTGTCGGTTTCCAGATCGACCAGGTTTTCATCGCGGCGGATGCTGTCACCGGCTTTTTTATGCCAGGTGGCAATGGTAGCGTCACTGACCGATTCCGGCAGGGCAGGGACTTTGATTTCAGTACTCATGGTGGATTAACTCCAGTAAAATTTGGATCGATGGATCGGTGTTCAAGTTGCTAGTGTAGAGTTTCATGCTGTTTGCTACTTTCAGAGTCCCGCAATGACCTCAAGACAAGGCGTGATGCACGCCTGGCATCTGACGGCTTTGCATCGCGCTGAAGGTGCCAAGCAGTATGCAACACTACACTAATAGTAGCGCATCATTGACCAGCTGCTGCTGTTCACGTACATGCACGCTGGCGTAGCCGACTGCAGGTGAGGCCAGTTCATCGCGGCCGACGTAGTTCAGGGTCTGGTCGTCGCTCAGGCACGAGATCAGGCGATGGCGAATCATGCGCCAGGCGCCCTGATTGGCCGGTTCTTCCTGGCACCAGATGACATCCTTGCAGTTTTTATAGCCTTGCAGCAGTTCGGCCAGCTCGGTGTCGGGAAACGGATAGAATTGCTCGATACGGCAGATGGCAATGTCGTTGATTTCTTCTTCGTCACGCTTTGCAGCCAGATCGAAATAGACTTTGCCAGCACACAGCACGACCCGTTTGATGGCATTGCTGTCAGACCGCTTGCTGGTATCGTCGATCACCAGCTGGTAACCACCACTGGTCAGCTCATCCAGCGCGGAGACCGATGCACGATGACGCAGCAGGCTTTTCGGTGTCATCACCACCAGTGGCTTGCGATACGGTCGCAGCACCTGACGACGGATCAGATGAAAAAACTGCGAGGGCAGGCTGGGCACACAAACCTGAATGTTCTCTTGTGCGCACATTTGCAGGAACCGCTCCAGACGTGCCGAGGAGTGCTCCGGGCCCTGGCCTTCATAGCCGTGCGGCAGGAACATGGTAAGCCCACAGAGTCGGCCCCACTTGGTTTCGCCGGAAGTAATGAACTGATCAATGAGCACCTGCGCACCATTGGCAAAATCGCCAAATTGTGCCTCCCAGATCACCAGCGTGTTGGGGTCAGTGGTGGCAAAGCCATATTCAAACCCCAGCACTGCTTCTTCTGACAACAAGGAATCGATCACGGTGACGAGTTCGGGTTTGCTCGCAACCTGGTCCAGCGGCAAAATGGTCTTGCCGGTGTTTTGATCATGCAAGATGGCATGACGATGGAAAAACGTTCCACGCCCGGAATCCTGACCGACCAGGCGCAAGCCATGGCCATGACTGACCAGGCCGGCATAGGCCATGGTTTCGGCAAACCCCCAGTCCATAGGCAGTTCACCGGCAGCCATTTTGCGCCGATCCTTGATCACTTTGTCAACGCGAGCATGCAACTCGAAGCCTGCGGGCAGTTCGTGCAATTGTGTCGACAGCGCACTGATCTGTTCAGCGCTGATGCTGGTGTCAGCCTCGGCGCGCCAGGACTGGTCCAAAAACATGCTCCAATCGACTTCCGCGGTATCGCCGGGTTTGCTTTCCACTGCGTCGACCAGGCGCTCGCCAGCATCCAGACGTTCCCGATAGCCATCCTGCATTTTTTCTGCAGCTTTCTGGTCAATGAGACCGTCCGCGATCAGCTGCTGTGCCAGCAACGCGCGCGCGCTGGCGTGCTCGCGAATTTTATGGTACATCATGGGCTGGGTTGCTGACGGCTCGTCGGCCTCATTGTGACCGTGACGGCGGTAGCAGACCAGGTCGATGACCACGTCTTTCTTGAAAGTTTTGCGGAAGTCGTCGGCCAGTTTGGTCACGAAAACCACGGCTTCCGGATCATCGGCATTGACGTGAAAAATCGGTGCTTGCACCATCTTCGCGACTTCCGTGCAATACAGCGTGGAACGCGCGTCGATCGGATTTGAGGTGGTGAAGCCGACCTGGTTGTTGACCACCACGTGCAGCGTGCCACCGACTGCAAACCCGCGTGCCTGTGACATGTTGAACAACTCCATGACCACGCCCTGACCGGCGATCGCGGCATCGCCGTGAATCAGCACTGGCAGTACTTTTTGCTGCTCGTCGTTGTGGCGCAGAATCTGTCTGGCGCGAGCTGAACCCACGACTACCGGGCCGACGATCTCCAGATGTGACGGGTTGAACGCCAGGGCCAGATGTATCTTGCCGCCGCTCAACTGTGTATCCGAGCTATAACCCAGATGGTATTTGACATCACCGGCGTGGTTGCTGTTATTGCCATTATCCAGCTTACCCTCGAACTCTTCAAACAAGCGCGCGCTGCGCTTGCCGATGATGTTCACCAGGACATTGAGACGGCCACGGTGCGCCATGCCGATAACCACTTCGCGGCTGCCGTTTTGACCGCTGTGTATGATCAGTTCATTGAGCAGTGGTATCAGGCTGTCACCACCTTCCAGTGAAAATCGTTTCTGACCAATGTATTTGCGGTGCAGATGCTGCTCCCAACCTTCTGCGGCAGTGAGTTTTTCCAGAATGCGTAGTCTGGTCTGTGCATCCTGGCGGAAGTCACCACGGCTGCCCTCCAGACGCTGCTGCAGCCAGCGGCGTTGCACGGTATCGGTGATGTGCATGACTTCACTGCCGATAGTGCCACAGTAGACGTTTTCCACCAGTTCGACAATTTCGGCCAACGACAAGCGTTCACTGGCCACCAGCGAGCCGGTATCAAATCTGGTTTGCAGGTCAGACTCCTGCAGGTCATGCGCGGCCAGGTTCAGGTCGGGTACTGTCGGCCGTTCACGCAATCCCAGTGGGTCCAGGCTGGCACGCTGGTGGCCACGTACCCGGTAGGCGTTGATCATTTTCAGCACACCGGCCTGTTTGTGATTGCCCATGGCCACATCGCCATCACTCAATCCGCTGGCAGTGCCGCCCAGGCGATAGTGACCACTGCTGGACAGTGCGCGGAATTGTTCGATGATGCGGGTCTGGCTGGTGTCCTGATCTGAGGCCAGATCACGAAACAGTGCCTGCCATTGCGGGGTCACCGCGTCCGGGTTTTCCAGCCAGGCTTCAAACAATGACTCGACATAAGCCGCGTTCGGTGCGCCAATATGAGAACTGGCGTATTTGGATTGTAGCGATTCGCCCAAGGTAATTACCTAAATTGATGTCGCGGAAACTTCCGTTATCCGCTAATTTTACTATGCTGTGCAGGCGCTGGCCATAGCCAAAGCGTCTACAGTTGACCGATTTGCCGATAAGACAACTGCATTGCCAGTTTTATCCGCCAGTATTATCTGGAGTTGTTACGTCCTGTCGGGGAATACGGGTTGTTGGGCTTAACTGTCATCGTGGCCAACACTACGCTGGCCTGACAGCGGCCTGTTTGCGGTATCTTCTCAGCTTGTCTAATCAGGCTCGAGTCAGTGCTGGCGCCGGTTTTGCAGCGATGCGACTGGCGCAAACAATGTCGAACCGACAGTCAGGCGACTGCAAGCGTGTTTTTGACCGCGTTCAGCAGCTCTTTTTCATTGACCGGCTTGGTGATGTAATCGGCGCCGCCCTGACGCATGCCCCATATACGGTCGGTTTCCTGGTTTTTTGAAGTCACAAAAATGATAGGAATGTCCTTGGTCTGCGCGTCACGACTGAGTTGTCTGGTGGCCTGAAAGCCACTGATACCCGGCATCACCACATCCATCAGGATCAGGTCAGGCAACTCGGCTTTGGCCATGGTGATCGCAGCTTCGCCATTTTCCGCGACTACGACCTCATGTCCCTGACCTTTCATCAGTTTGGACATGCTGTAAAGTTGGGCGCTGGAATCGTCAACAATCAGTATTTTCGCCATGCGTATGCTCTCCCTGCAAACATTTGGTAACCACGACAAGATTACACTGTCCGCAGATATTTGTCATTCACTATTTGTGATCATCAGCCTTTGATCTGAATTGTTGCGCGCCCATGAATCTGTCCGGCCAGCATTTTCTCGCAGTATTCGGGCAGCTCATCACGGCGCAGCTGCGTGACTGCAATCTGCGCCAACTGTGGCGGTTTCCAGGGCCCGGCCAGTCGTTGCCATAGCTGTTTGCGCAATTCGGTCGGGCACTGCGAGGAGTTGATGCCAAGCAGGCTGATGCCGCGGATGATGAACGGCATGACAGTGGTGTGCAACTCGGCTCCACCGGCCAGGCCGCAGCTGGCAATATTGCCCCAGGGGCTGATCACACGGGTGAGACCTTCCAGCATTTTGCCGCCCACGGTATCGATGGCGCCAGCCCAGATGGTCGATTCCAGCGGACGATCGCCAAGATACAGATCATGCCGGTTACTGCAGGACACCGCCCCGAGCTGCCGCAGCCAATTGAAGAATTGAGTCTTGCCGCTGATGGCGTGAACTTCATAACCAGCCTGGCTGAGGATATTGACGGCCAGGCTGCCAACACCACCGCTGGCGCCAGTGACGACGATTGGCCCCTGTTCCGGAGTCTGGCCATTGGCCTCCATCCGGTACAATGACAGCGCTGCGGTAAATCCTGCGGTGCCGATGCGCATGGCATCGAGCATGCTCAAGGAGTCGGGCAGGGGAATGGTCCAGTCGCTGTGCAGATTGAGATACTCACTGTAACCGCCGTCGCGGGTTTCACTCAGGCCGCTGCCGGTGGCCAGTACGGGCTCGCCAACATCGAACTGATCGCTCTCGCTGGCCACCACTTCGCCCACCACGTCAATGCCGCCATTGAGTGGAAATTGCCGCAGGATCTTGCCGCTGCCGGTGGCGGCCAAAGCATCCTTGTAATTGACACTGGAGTAATGCACCTTGATGCAGACATCACCGCTGCTGAGCTGATCAGTGCGCATGCTCTGCCAGTCGGCGCAATGGCCATCGCGCTGATCAATTCTGAAAGCCTGGATGTGTTCGGGAATGCTCATGCGCTGGTCCGGTTGAAAATGAGTGAGGTGCGATGCACGGGGTGGGGGCGAAACTGCTGCAGACGTTTGCGCAACACCCGTCTCGCCAGTGTGATCTGGGGGCTGTCAAATTGGCGTGCGTATCGCAGCTGCAAAAAGCGTTGCACCAGCAGCTGCAGCTGTGCCCATGATTCGGCTTGCAGTTGTGGGTTGGCCAACCGCAAAACTTCGCCGGGGGTGCTGCTGTACTGGCAATTCACACCGACGCGCTGCAAGCGCCGGAGCAACTCTCGCCAGGCTTTCAGCAACGGGTCACTGGTGCTGGTCAACTCGCTGCGGCGCAACCAGAAATACAGGCCCAATCCGAGCAGGGTGGTGGTGGCCAGCATGATCAGCAGCAAGCGCGTGTGGCTGGCATAGTTCAAGCCCAGTGGCTGCAGCAGGCGGCTTTGGCTTTTGGCATCAAAACTGATCACATTACGATTCCACCAGTAACGCATTACGTCGATGCGATTGCGCACATCCACCAGCCAGTCGGCATGCAGCCAACCGGGCGCATCGATGACAGATCTGGAACCGGAGGTGACGCGCTCAGGCGCCACGGCACTGGTGGGATCGACACGGGTCCAGCCACTGTCCGGAATCCATACTTCCGACCAGGCATGGGCGTCCGACTGGCGAATAAGATAATAGTCGCCATTGTCGATGCCGCCCTGGTAGCCAGTGACCACGCGTGCCGGCACCCCGGCGGCGCGCATCAGATAGGTAAAGCTGCTGGCATAATGCTCGCAGTAGCCAATGCGACTGCTGAACAGGAAATCGTCGATCGGATCCTGCAATGCCGGAATCATCTCCAGCCGATAGAAAAACGGTTGTTCATGAAAGTAGCTCATCGCGGTATTGACGATCATGCGCATTTGATCGGATTCCTGACCGGGGTGCGCTTGCACCGCCGCCGCACGCCATTGCGCAGCCAGCGCATGCGCTTGTGGAGCGGTATCTGCTGGCAGTTGCAGCGCTTGCAGGCTCAGTGTTTTCGATGTTGCCGAGTTGTCGATGAAATCGGTATCGCTGGCGATCAGGTAACGTTTCAGGCTGGTGATCGGGCGTTTGGTACGCAACAGATAGTCCAGCGTCAGCCGCGCTTCCTCGGGATACACGGCGGGATAATCCAGCGCGTAGATCCATTTTTGCTGATGCGGCTCCAGTTCGACTTCATAGCGCAGATCTGCGTCACGCCGGTCAGGCTCGCGTTTGGCAGTGATGCCACCGTAAAAGATCTGTGTCCAGCGCCTGCCGTCAAACTGCCACAGCACCGGGCCGCGCCAGTAGCGCTCTGCCATGGTCGGTACCGGGCCTTCAAACTTGACCCGAAATGCGGGTGAGTCATCCAGGAACAGCGAACTGATGTCACCAGGACTCATGCTGTCGGACAAACCGGTGCGGCCTTCGAGTTCGCCGCCCTGAATACCCCAGAGCGGAGTCGACAGACGCGGAAACAAAAAGAACAAGGCGATGGCGATTGGTATTGCCGGCGCCGCCAGCAGCGCACCTTGTCGAAACAGCGTGGGCACATCGATGCCTTGCAATTGCTCTCGGTGCAGCACAATCATGCTGGTCAAGCCCAGCCAGGTTGCAGCGATCAGGTAGCCAAAGGTGAGCATGGATTGATCGAACAGAAACCAGGTGGCTGCGACGAAGAAACCAAGTGAAACGATCAGCAATGCGTCCCGGCGGCGTTGCAGCTCCATGCTCTTGAGTACCACCATGGCGCACAGCAACTGGCTGCCCGGTAGGCGCCCCCAGATGCCGCCATTGAGCCAGAACACCAGCAGCACAGCGCCGATCACCAGAGCGCTGCGAACGACCCAGTGTGGTGGTTTGAAGCCAGGGTGCAGTCGCCAGGCAAGTAGTAACAGCAATAACACAGACAGTGCCGGTGACATACGCGTCAGATGCGGCAAGATGCTCAGCAGCGTCGCCCCCATGACCCAGCTGACCATGTGTTGTTGCAGTTCGGTCGGTGCTCTGTTCATGCTTGCCAGAGGGCCAGCTCGCGCAGGCATTCGTGCAAATGTGCCTGGCCATGCGTCGGGGCAAGAGACAGACCCGGCAGCGCCAGGCCGTAATGTTTGCGACCCTGTTCGGCTTGTAACAACCAGCTGGTCAAAATGGCCAGCTGTTGTTCAGTGCCGACAGTCTGGGTGTCCTGCAGCGTAAACAGGTATTCGTTATGGTTAGTGGGCGGCTCGTCGCGGCTGATTAGCTTGAGGTTTCTGGCGCTGGATTTCCAGGCGATGGATTTGAGGTTGTCGCCATGACGGTAATCGCGCAGGCCTTCGTATTCGTTTTCGGTATGCAGGCGCTGATGCTGCAGTTGCTGGCTTTGCGCCGGCGCTGGCATAGGCGGAGGATGACTGGCCGGTGCAGGATACACCAGACAGCGCTGGGTTGCCTGCAGGTATGACCAGGCCCGAAACAAGCCCAGTGGATAGCTGGTTGCCAGCACCAGTCTGGGCAGTTCCATCCAGCCGCGTCGATGCGTCGTTACCGGCACCGTTGTTTGCGCGCTTTGCCAGCCGCTCAGGCTGAAGCCATGTACTGACTCGTCGTTGGCGCTGCCGAACTGCAGGCTGGGTCGTTCCAGACCCTGCAACTCCTGGACTTGAATCTGTATTTGTGCGTCGTCACCGGCAAACACCGGTGCGGCACTGATACGCTCGATGCGCAAGCCGGAAAGGTTGCGCCAACTGCGAAAAGTGGAAATCTGGGCCGCCGTGGCGAGCAGAAAACTCATGAACAACGCGGCATTGTTGTTGTAGTTCAACGCCCCGAACAGCATCGCAAACAGCAACACGCCAAAGGTGACGCCGAAGCCAGTCGGCAGGATATACACCTGGCGATAACCAATCACCAGTGGTGGCTGCAGGGGACCGCGGCGTTGCAGCCAGTTTTCGAAACCTTGCTGCAGTGAGGTCAAGTGCAAACTGCCGATGCGCAGCATGATCAGGGAATCGCAGTCGCTGCCAGCAATTCGTCGGCCATTTGGGTGGTGTCCAATTGCTGTTTGCCGGGCTCTTCGTACAGTTTCAGACGGTGCGCGGACATGGCTGTAAACACCGCCTTGACGTCATCTGGCTCGGCGTGCACGCGGCCTTCGAGCATGGCATAGGCGCGGGTGGCTGCGAGCAGGGCAAGCCCGGCTCTGGGGCTGAGGCCGGTGGCAATCAGCGCATGGTTTCTGCTTTGTTCGACCAGTGCATGGATGTAGTCCAGCAGCGCGTCACTGCAATGCACCTGATTGGCCAGGCTGCGTAAGGCCAGCACGTCCTCACTGCTGAGGAGGCGCTGACATTGATCCATGACCGACTGGCGATCCGGCGTTCTGAGCAAGGCGCGCTCTGCTTCGCGGGGCGGATAGCCCAAGGAAATCCTGAGCAGAAAACGATCCAGCTGTGAATCGGGTAGCAGCCAGGTGCCAGCCAGGTCCAGAGGGTTCTGGGTGGCGATGACAAAAAACGGTTGTGGTAGTGCGTACAGATTGCCATCCACAGTGACCTGGTTTTCCGCCATGGCTTCGAGCAGGGCGCTTTGCGTACGGGGTGGTGCCCGATTGATTTCGTCGGCCAGCACCAACTGACTGAACAGGGGGCCTTGCTGAAAACTGAACTGTTCGTGATTCTGGCTGTAAATGGAAATGCCCACCACATCAGCCGGCAACAGGTCACTGGTGAATTGAATACGGCTGTAGGCAAGTCCCAGGGTTGCCGCCATGGCATTGGCCAGGGTGGTTTTGCCGACTCCGGGCCGATCCTCGATCAGCAGATGACCGCCAGCAAACAGACAGCAGAAGGTCAGTTTTACTGCTTGTGGGCTGCCCAGCACCACGTCATTGACCTGTGCCAGGGCTTGCGGCAATTTAGTCAGTGAGCGGTCTGCAGCGGCGCTGATACTGAGTCTGCTGATGTTCGCATTTTGTGAGTCTTCGGGCATGATCTGGGGCATTATCCTTCCTTGTTGATTCACCGTACGGCTTGGGCAGATGTCAAAGCATTATAGCAACAGCCGGTGCAGACAACAGTGTAACCGCAGGCGTTGGCAAGGACCCGAAACCGGTCTGCAATCTGCTGTCCGAGCAGCCCGGGCCCGATTCCCTATGTTGCCTGCTAGCGCAAGATTTCAACATCCGGATAGCGGCGGCGGATGATGGTTCGGGTATACAAAGAAGGTCTGACTAGCACCTGTTGCAAAGAGTTCGCCAGCAAATGCCGATCGGAAGCGGAATCGGTGTAGGTGATAATGAACGGCGGGTGTATGCCCCGCTCGGCGAGACAGGTGAGTTTGTGCTGTGCGTAACAGTGCGGTTTGCTGATGTAGCCGCCGAAGAATCGGTGCTTGCGACTGCCGATGATGGTGATGTCAGACAGGCCCATGGACCGCAGCATCTTCTTTGCCATTTTCACCCAGCAGCCGGTAACCACAACGATGCGGTCACCCTGGCGCTGATGTTGCAGCAAGCGTTGCCAGCTGGCTTCTATTTTCACTTGCTCCGCGCGACGGGCGATGCTGCTGGCCAGGCGTTCGAGTATGGAATTCAAGCGCTTTTTACTCAGGCCCACGGTACTTAACCACAGGAAGCCTGATGCCCCGATGTTTTTGCTGCCAGGGATGGACAGCAGTGGCAGCAACAGTGGCGCCGCAAGTAGCATCGGCACAAATGGCCACCTGCGTTCGGCAGCAATACGCAAGATCATGCGCGTGCCATTGTCGCCGCTGACCAGCGTGCCATCAAAGTCAAACAGGACTATGCTGGCGTTGCGGCTATGCTCTGCCGCAGAGTTGCTGGTGGTGGGATTGATCAGCATTGGTTTATCTTGGCATGTATGGTATGACTTATTGAATATCTTTAGCGGCAGTAAGTGGCTACCAGATGGCAGGGCACTGGTAACGCAGATACTGGCGACACAGTTACTGGCGAGGAAGTTACTGGCGAGTTAGTTCTTGTCAGCGCCGAGTTCAGCTCAGACCAGCGCCTGTATCAGCCGCTCTACATTGACGTTGCCGCCGCTCAACAGGATGCCGACGCGCTGCTGCGCAAATACCTCGGGGTAGCGTTTGATGGCAGCGACCACGGTGGCGCAGGACGGTTCGATCAACTGTTTCATGTGCCGCCAGACCAGCGCGGTTGCCTGTAGAATTTCCTCGTCATTGACCAGCAGGACCTGCTGCAGGTGTTGCTGCATCACGGCAAAATTTCTGTGCCCGATGGTGGCCCGCAAGCCATCGGCGATGGTGTTCACGGGTAACTCGGTTATGCGTTTGCCAGCCTGCATGGAAGCATGGGCATCGGCGGCACCTTCGGGTTCTGCCGCCAGCACCGCTACGTTGGCTTGCACATATTGCACGGCCAGGCAGGCGCCGCTGATCAGGCCGCCGCCACCGACTGGTGCCAGCACCATGTCCAGATCGCTGCTGTGTTGCAGCAGCTCAATCGTGGCTGTGGCCTGGCCATAGATGACTCGCCAGTCATCGTACGGCGGTACGGCATGGTGACCCTGCTCAATCAGATTCTGGAACGCTGTTTCCCTGGCGTGCTGATTGGCTGCACAGAAATGCACCTGGCCGCCATAGGCACGCACAGCCTGGATTTTGGCAGGTACGGCATTATCCGGCATGACAATGTGCGCGCTTATGCCACGGGCTGTGGCTGCAGCTGCCAGCGCAGCACCATGATTCCCCGAGGAATGCGTGCATACCGACGCTGTCGCCTGCGGCAGGTTGGCCACGGCGTTGCAGGCACCGCGGAATTTGAATGCGCCGGTGCGCTGCAAATGTTCACACTTGAACAGCATGTGACAACCCAGTAGCCGATCAAGGCTGGAGGAAGTCATCACCGGTGTCCGGTGAATCAAGCCTTGCAAGGCATGGATGGCTGCGGCCACACCGGCCCGGTGATCGGGCTTGGCATCGGGGCTGGAGTCGCTAGTACTCATCTTGTCAGCAGCGTGTTGCAGCCCATCAGACATGGCCATCAAGTGTGATCAATGCTTGGGCAATTCTGCATATCAACTCTTGCAGCGCAGTCGAGGGAATGCCGACGCGCCCATGCATCGTTACTCAGAGCTGCCCTTGTTCAGCGCGTCGCGGATCTGACGCAGTAACTGCACTTCCTCGCTGGGTTCTGCGGGTGCTGCTGGCTGCTCTTCTTCCTTGCGCTTCATGCGGTTGATCATTTTCACCGCGACAAAGATGGCTGCGGCAACAATCAGAAAGTCGAAGATGGTCTGTATGAATGTACCGTAATTGATGGTGACTGCTGCAATTTCACCCGATGCCTGTTGCAATGTGATCGCCAGGTTGGAAAAATCCACGCCGCCGATGGCCAGCCCCAAAGGCGGCATGATCACGTCGTTCACCAGCGATGAAACGATTTTGCCAAAAGCAACACCAATGATGATGCCGACAGCCATGTCCACCATGTTGCCTTTGACAGCGAAATCCTTGAATTCTGAAAGCATGCTCATGATTATTGACCTCTGTTATTGATAGAATAGGATCATTCTGCCATTCAGCTGCAACCGGCACAACTGCCCCGGCACCACAGTAAGGTCAGCGCGGCGTGTCGGTCGGCAATCACCATGCATACCATTACCAGATAATCAGGAGTACTTCATGCTAGCTGTAACCAGTGCATTCGACGGCGGCAATATTCGCGTCATCAAGGCTGCAACCGCCGCGGCCATCGAGTTGGAAATCGTTGTCGATCACCAGTCGAGCTTTTACCAGTGGTTTTATTTTCGTGTCAGCGGCGTGCGTGATCAGTTCTGCCACATAAGCATCAGCAATGCTGACAAATCGGCTTATCCGGAAGGCTGGAACGGCTATCAGGCGGTGGCATCGTATAATCGAGAGGACTGGTTTCGGGTACCGACCAGCTTCGATGGCAAGCAGTTGTTGATTGAACACGAGGCCGAACAGGATGCCCTGTATTTTGCTTACTTCGCGCCATACACCATGGAGCGTCATGGCGATTTTATCGCCCATTGCCTGGCCTCCCCGCTGGTAACACATGAGCAGCTGGGGCATACCCTGGATCATCAGGACATGGATTTGCTGATCGTTGGCGACGCGGCTGCAGACAAGAAAAAGTGCTGGTTCATTGCGCGGCAGCACCCCGGCGAAACCATGGCCGAATGGTGGATGGAGGGCTTTCTGAATGCACTGCTGGACGCCGACAATGCGTTGGCCAGAAGCCTGTTGCAACAAGTGGTCTTTTACGTGGTGCCAAACATGAACCCGGACGGCAGCCGCCGCGGGCATTTGCGCACCAATGCGGCTGGCAAGAACCTGAATCGTGCATGGAAAGATGCCAGCATGGAAGCTTCGCCGGAAGTCTATCTGGTGCGCGAGAAAATGGCACAGATCGGTGTGGATTTTGCGCTGGATGTGCATGGTGATGAGGCGTTGCCCTACAACTTCATCGCCGGCGCTGAAGGTATCACTGGCTGGAACGACCGCCTGGCTGGCTTGCAACAGCGCTTTGAGGATGCTTACGCCATCGCCAACCCGGACTTCCAGCAGCAGCACGGCTACCCTGTGGATGCGCCGCAGAGCTCGGATTTGCGCAAGGCCACAGATTACCTGGCGCAAACCCACGACTGCTTGTCGATGACCCTGGAAATGCCATTCAAGGATAACGCCAATCTGCCCGATGCCGAGACCGGCTGGTCACCAGAGCGCAGTCGTCAGCTCGGCGCCAGCATCTTGCATCCGCTGCAGGCGGTGGTTGACCAACTGTGAGTTCAGCGCTGCCCGCGGCCGGCGTGGCCGTTACTCATAAGCCAACCTTTTCACAGCAGCATCTGAGTCTGACGCTGACCACCTTGTTGTCCTTGTCAGGCGCATTGACTGCTTTGTGCATGACGACGCTCCTGGCGGCGCCGGTCATGGCTGCTGAGGACGGACGACTGCAAACCATGGTCAAGCGTCTGGATGCGATCCGCGCACAGTCCGGTATGGCTTCGGCCTATGTGCTGATGGTTGATCGGGACAACATACTGCTGCACCAGGGGCTGGGCATCCGTGCCTGGGATGATCCCAAGCCGGTCACTGACAGTGATTATTACCGGCTTGGCTCGATCTCCAAGGCGTTCACCGGGCTGGCTCTGCTGAAAGCGCAACAGCAGGGCTGTCTGCGACTCGATGATAAAGTCAGTCAGCACAGCCAGGCGGTGCCCTACGTCAATCCCTGGCAAGCACACCCGATCACACTGGCGATGCTCATGGAACACACTGCCGGTTGGTATGACATGAGCTGGAAAGAATTCAAATACAACGATCCAGTCAGCCTGGAGCAGGCCTTCCAGGTTAATCCGCTGTCGCGCATCAGCCAATGGCAGCCGGGCATGCACAAGAGCTATTCCAGTAGTGGTCCCGGGGTCGCCGCCTGGGCGCTGGAGCAGGCCTGCAATGTGGATTTTGAAGACTTCATTGCGCAGCAGGTATTCCAGCCCCTGCACATGCCCAGTGCTACCTTCCAGCGCAGTGACGAGGTCAAGCGACACCTGGTCGGTGGCTACAATACCGACCCACATGAACCGATCCGTTATTGGAACTTCATTTATCGACCGGCCGGTGCCATGAATGTGCGTCCGCTGGAGCTGGCCAATTTTCTGCAGATGCTGATTAATCTGGGCAAACTGCAGGGGCAACAAGTGTTTAGTGAAGCCCAGGTGCGGCGTATGGAAACCCCGACCACCACTTTGGCGGCCAGAAACGGCATGGCTTATGGGTACGGGCTTGGTATTTATGCCGACATTGAAGATGGCCATGTGATTTATGCTCACGGTGGTGATGCCGATGGCTATCTGACCCGTTTTGCCTACAACCGAGAAAGCGGGCGTGGTTTTTTCGTGGCCATCACCATGTTTGACCATGCGCCGTTGGGCCAAATGCGTGAGCTGCTGGAAAGCTGGTTGGTGGAAGATCTGCCGGCTGTGTCCGTGCCCAGCTACCAGCCTGCGGTAGCTGATTTGTATGCCTTGACCGGCTACTATCAACCGGTTACGGCACGATTCGCCCGCGACGACTGGCGTGACCAGCGTCTGCGCGTGAGAGTATCGACTGGAGGCTTGCAATATCAGGTGGTCCCGAGGCGCGCCAACAGTACTGGAAAAAACCGATGGCGCACGCTGTACCCGGTGGCAAAAGACCAGTACCGGCACGCCAATGAACCGGTTGCCACGGTGTGGCTGGGTGAGCAAGAAGGCACCATATACATGCAGACTGAGAACGGTAACTGGCAGTTGGTCAAATAGGCAGTATGAACTCACGGATTGATTCCGTCAGAATAGCGGCTTCAGTGTCTGCGCCTGTCCTTTTTACTCCCGTTTGTCACGCGGCGTCGCCAGAGTCTGCCCCGGGCCTGATCCGGGGAACTGTCGATGGGGCGTTTCACGATCAATCGTACCAGCGACTGCCTGCCGCTGCTGCAAGCCGGATTTAGTCAGGCAGTTGATGATCGTTGTAATCGCTGGGAGAGCCTGTGCTTGTGCTGCAGGGGACTGCTAATCGCAGCCTTGCCAAGGCAGGATCCTGGCTGATCTCGGGTTGATCTCGGACTGGAATCAGTCTGCTTATGACTGGCTAAACGGATAAACATGTATTACAATATCGTTAATCGAGATTGTGCAAATTTTCCATCCGATACAGTGTTTCCAGTTGCCAATAGACAGAACTGTGGGCGACTGAAACGCGCTGCATCAGGCGGTAACAATGCGGGCAGAACACGCTGCCGGTTCTGGCCAACAACACACCGGGTTTGCCTTGCTGTCAACAATCTCAACCCTTTTGATTGCGTTCAATAGTTGATCGTCGGAGATAGCATGTCAGAGAATGAAATTAATCGAGGCCGCAGACGCTTCCTGACGGCCACCACCGCCGTGGTCGGCGCTGCTGGTGCCGGTTTGGCAGCGATTCCATTTATCCAGTCATGGCAGCCCAGCGCCAGGGCCAGAGTAGTTGGCGGCCCGATCAAGGTTAATATCGCCCCGCTGGAGCCGGGTCAGCTGTTGCGCGAAACGTGGCGTGGCCAGACCGTCGGCATCCTGCGTCGCACTGAGGTCATGTTGCAGAATCTGGGTGAGGTGGAAAACCGTCTTAGCGATCCCGATTCAATGAAGGATCAGCAGCCTGCATACATCGACAATCAGTCCCGGGCCTTGAAACCAGAATACCTGGTGCTGGTCATGATCTGTACCCACTTGGGCTGTATTCCTGAACTGGTCTCTGAAGTGGGGCCACAACCCTATGATGAAAACTGGTTGGGTGGCTTTTACTGTCCTTGCCACAAGTCCAAATTTGACCTGGCCGGGCGCGTGTACAAGGGCGTGCCTGCACCACTGAATCTGAAGGTGCCGCCATATCGATACATTGATGACCGTACCGTAGAGATCGGTGTGGATCCTGAACAGATTAGTTGATTGGAGTATCTTCATGGCAACACCTGCTAACAGTATGCGCAGTACTGCTTCCAAAGTCGGTTACTGGGTCGATCAAAGACTGCCGATTTCGAGCTTGTGGCGCGACCATATGTCGCATTATTACGCCGCCAAGAACTTTAATTTCTGGTACTACTTTGGGTCACTGTCGCTGTTGGCGCTGGTCATACAGCTGGTCAGCGGTATCTTTCTGACCATGTTCTACAAACCGGATGCGGCTGAAGCTTTCGCATCAGTGGAATACATCATGCGTGATGTGCCATTTGGCTGGTTGATTCGCTACATCCACTCCACGGGCGCTTCGGCGTTCTTTCTGGTGGTTTACCTGCATATGTTTCGGGCCATGTTGTACGGTTCTTATCGAACTCCGCGCGAGTTGATCTGGATCTTCGGCATGCTGATCTATCTGGTGCTCATGGCAGAGGCGTTCCTGGGCTACGTGTTGCCCTGGGGGCAGATGAGCTACTGGGGTGCGCAGGTGATCATATCGTTGTTTGGCGCCATTCCAGATCTGGGCTTCATCAGTGGAGATGCGCTGGTGGAGTGGATTCGGGGTGATTTCTCGGTTTCCGATGCCACGTTGAACCGCTTCTTTGCGCTGCACGTGGTTGCCTTGCCGCTGTCGTTGCTGATGCTGGTTTTGCTGCACATCACTGCGCTGCATCAGGTCGGCTCCAACAACCCGGACGGCATAGAAATCAAAAACAACAAGGATGCCACCGGCAAACCGGTTGACGGCATTGCCTTTCATCCTTATTACACGGTCAAGGATCTGTTTGGTGTCGGTGTGTTTTTGATCTTGTTTGCGTTCATCATATTTTTCGCGCCGGATGGCGGTGGCTTGCTGCTGGAGCACGACAATTTCGTGCCTGCCAACCCATTGGTGACACCCGCGCATATCAAGCCGGTGTGGTATTTCACGCCGTTTTTTGCGATTCTCAAGGCAGTGCCCGACAAGCTCGGCGGTGTGATTGTAATGGGGGCGGCTGTGATGGTGCTGTTTTTCCTGCCTTGGCTGGATCGTAGCCCGGTGAAATCGATTCGTTACAAAGGCTGGTTGTCCAAGCTGGCACTGGGGCTGTTCGTCATCAGCTTCATTCGTCTGGGCATGCTGGGCATGGGTCAGGGTACACCAGCACAGCTGCTGGAATCCCAGGTCTGGACCATTGTCTATTTTGCCTACTTTATCAGTCTGCTGATCATTCCCAGGTTCGAATCGACCAAACCTGTGCCGGATCGAGTAACTTCTAGTCATTGATGGAATTGCAATGAAACACCAAACTAATGCAACAGGCAAACGGCATCCCCAGCCAACAAGCTGGTCGGCCATGAGCAAGTCCGCTTACGTGGTGCTGTTCGCGCTGCTGACCGTGGTCAGCAGCCAGATCGTGGCTGCTGAGTCTGCCAGCCTGCTCAGCGTTGATATCAATGTCAGGGACACCGCCGCACTGCAACGCGGTGTGCGTACCTTCAATGATTACTGTCTGGGCTGCCATGGTGCAGACTACATGCGCTACAAGCGCATTGCTTCTGACTTGAATATCAATGAAGGTCAGATTGAAGCCAGGTTGTTGCCACCTGGGCGCGAAATGACCGATGCACTGAAATCATCGCTGCAACCTGAAGCCGCCAAGCAACTGTTTGGGGCGGTGCCACCCAACCTGTCACTCAGCGCCAGGGCCAGAGGTGCAGATTGGTTGTATACTTATATGCTGACATTTTACCGGGACGACTCGACGGCGAGCGGCTGGAATAATCTGACTTTCCCGAACGCGGCTATGCCACACGCCATGTGGGATTTGCAGGGCGTTCAGGAGCTGGCACAGCACGCTGAATCGACAACAGCGACAGATACTCAGGCACATGGTCATGCCGACATCACTGCCGGGTTGAAACTGATCGAACCCGGATTGCAGAGTCCGGAAGACTACCGGCGAACAGTCAAGGATCTGGTGACATTCATGGTTTACCTGAGTGAGCCGGCGCAACTGCAGCGTAGTGCCATGGGGCCATGGGTGTTGCTGTTTCTGGTGCTGTTCACACTGCTCGCCTGGATACTGAAACGTGAATATTGGCGCGATGTACATTGATCACTGCCATCAGTCACAACTGTGTGTCGGGATTGAGGATCGCTTATGATACGTAAACAATCGATGATTCGACTTTCAACTGGACAGGAGGCGTCTGGTCGCAATGTTTGAAGGAATGGAAAGCATTATGCAGCTATACACCGCGTCGGACTGTCTCAAATGTCACCAGGTTCGATACCTGCTGGCAGAAAAAGGCATCAACGTCACCATCACCGAAATTGATGATAACCCCAAGGCGCAGGAAGATCTGGCCCAGCTCACTCCGTATGGCGATACGCCGACGTTGGTGGATCGGGACATCTTGCTGTATGGCTATAACGTCATTTTCAATTATGTCGATGAACGCTATCCGCACCCGCCATTGATGCCGATCGATCCCATATCCAGAGCGCGGTTACGGCTGGTGCATTACCGCATTGAGCGTGACTGGTTCACTATTGCCGACGATCTGCGGGCAGCCAAGCAACGCCGCAATACCAAAGGCGTGAACAAGCTGAGCAAGGATTTGCAGGAAGCTGTGATATCAGCAGATGAGCTGTTCGGCATGGCCAAGTTTCTGCTCAATGATGATCTGAGCCTGGTCGACTGTATGTTGGTGCCATTCCTGTGGCGACTGCCTTCGCTGGGCATTGAATACGGCAAGCAGGCCAAGCATTTGCAAGACTATGCTCAGCGCATGTTTAATCGCAAGGCGTTCCGCAAGAGTCTTACCAGCGCCGAAAAATCGCTGCTAGCGGCTTGAGTATGAAAAGATCCGCGCAAAGTCATCATGATTGTGCTGATCAGCCAGGTTGTTGATGAAGCAAAACGACGTACAAATGACATCGAATCGACCCTATCTGCTGCGCGCGCTGCACGAATGGATTGTGGATAACGGCTTGACCCCGCATGTGCTGGTGAATGCCGAGATGGAGGGCGTACAGATTCCCAGCCACGCGGTTCGTAACGGCAAACTGGTGCTGAACATCAGCCCCAAAGCGGTGCAGTCACTGGACATGAGCAGCGACTGGCTGGAGTGCTCGGCCCGATTCGCCGGTCAGCCCCAACGGGTGTTGGTACCGATGGCGGCCATTCTTGCCATTTATGCGCAGGAAAACGGTCAGGGAATGATGTTCGCCGACGACATGCAAAATGCAGCCGGTGATGGTGCTGACGAGTCTGGCGAAGCCGGCAGAAAACCCAAGGATCGTTCGCACTTGCAGGTAGTCAAGTAAGGCCAGGCTCCTGCCGTTTCAGGCTGGATGGCCTCAGGCCAGGCGCAGCAGGCGGCATCGCGATAGCCAAACCTCAAGCAGACGCCTGCTGCCGCCCCCCGTTGGTCAGGCTGCAGGCCAGTCAAGCCCACCTTATGCGCCACCCGCTCTACGCTGTGAGGGTGTGGTGATTAAGATGGGTTAAGGCGGTCAGGTATGCGTGCTGTCGGCATGCAATGTATCGATCAGATGGCTGCCGTCGAGTTCTTGTATTTCCAGCAGTATGATACGCAGTCCCTGCATCAGCAACAGGCCGGCGCGGCGCTCGCGACCATCACTGCTGACTTCAAACCTGAATGCCTGAACCGGCCGCCAGATCATGTTGCGCGCGCCCCGGGTTTGCTGCTTTGGCAGGCGCCGCAGACCGTAGTAGGCCACGCTGTCATCCAGCAGCTGCAGTTGTTGCCTGGCACACCAGCCGCGCACAAAGGCCAATGCTATATCACGTTGACGGATGATGCTCCAGATCAACCACAGCAATAGCAGGGTCAATAGCAGCCACAGCCAGCCAGAGGTCATTTGTCGCCAAGCAGCACGTAGACAGCGCCGGTTCCACCGTCCACCGGTCGTGCTGAACAAAAGGCTGTAACCATGGGCAACCGCGGTAACAGCCCTGCGATCATGTGCTTCAAAATCGGTCCGTGACGCGAGCGCTGACCCTTGCCGTGAATGATGCGTATACAGCTTTGCCGGGTGCGCACGCAATCGGCGATGAAGTCCAGTGTGCATTGTCTGGCTGTTTGCGCGCGCATATGATGCAGATCCAACTCATCTGTGACGGCAAATTCGCCGCGTTTCAGTCGTCTGAGGATTTTTGTTGCCAGCCCGGCGCGCAGCCATGCCAGCTCTTCCCCGGTCTGGACATCCACGGTTTCCGGCTCGTGCAGCAACAGTTCGTCCAGTACCCTGGATTCATCTGCGCGAGTCAATCGCGGAGCTGGCGGTGGTGGTGCAGGACGGTTCTCACTGCGATCATGCTTGAGGATACGTACACCACCCAGCGCTTCCAGGAAAAGTTCTCGATCCGATTTGCTCATGGCTGCTGATCAGTCATTGGGTTTCAAGTATTATGGCATGACTAACTGGCACACCGTGAGGAGCTCCATTGCAAGATAAACTGCATATTCTCATCAGCAACGATGATGGCATCGATGCCCCCGGAATCATCGTCCTGGCCGATGAAATACGCCAGTATGCGCGCGTTACCGTGGTGGCACCAACCCGTGATCATAGTGGTGCCAGTAACTCGTTGACACTGGAACGACCGATTCGTTTCTCCCGACGCCAGAATGATGTCTATGCTGTTGGCGGCACGCCCACGGACTGTGTGCATCTGGCCATTACCGGCATGCTCGAAGATGAGCCTGATATGGTCATTTCCGGCATCAATGCCGAAGCCAATCTGGGTGATGATGTGCTTTATTCGGGGACCGTGGCCGCAGCCATGGAGGGGCGGTTTTTGGGTTTGCCGGCGATGGCGGTGTCACTTTGCCGTCGCCCTGGTGAGCCGCATTATGCCAGTGCTGCGCATGCTGCTGCGGTACTGATGCAGCGGCTGTGCGAAGACCCTCTGCCCGCCGATACCATTCTCAACGTCAATGTGCCGGATCTGCCCTGGGAGCAGATCAGTGGCTTTGAGGTCACGCGTTTGGGCCATCGCCATCGGGCCGAGAAAATCATACCGCTGACCGACCCGCGCGGGCACACGCTGTATTGGATTGGACCGCCAGGTGAAGAACAGGATGCCGGGCCGGGTACGGACTTCCATGCTGTACGCCGCGGCAAGGTTTCCATCACCCCCATCCATGTGGATCTGACCCGCTATAAGGCTCTGGAGCAAGTGGCGCAATGGGTTGCCAAGCTGAGTTTATGATCTGCACATGAATGGCAGCAGCAAGCAACACCATCGCGGTGTCGGTATGACCTCGCAGCGCAGTCGCGATCGGCTGGTCAGGCGGCTGCAGGAGCAGGGTATCAGCAATCCCGTGGTGCTCGACGCCATCGCCACCACACCGCGCCACCTGTTTATTGACGAGGCCATGTCCAGCCATGCCTATGAAAACACCTCGCTACCGATCGGGCTGGGCCAGACCATCTCGCAACCCTATATCGTCGCGCGCATGAGTGAAGCACTACTGGATGGGCAGCCATGGCTGGACAAGGTGCTGGAAATCGGCACCGGGTCTGGCTATCAGGCGGCAGTTTTAGCGCTGTTGTGCAAGCGCGTATTCACGGTCGAACGCATTGAGCCACTGCTGCGTCAGGCGCGGCGGCGTTTCCACAGTCTCGGCTTGCACAACATCTTTACCCGCTATGCCGATGGCCAGCAAGGTTGGCTCAGTCAGGCGCCTTTTGCCGGCATTATGGTGACTGCGGCTTGCCCGCAGGTGCCGGCTGAGTTGTTGCAACAGCTGGCCGTGGGGGCGCGTCTGGTCGCGCCGGTGAATCGACCCGGAGGTCTGGAAACCTCCACCGTCCAGCAATTGCTGGTGATCACACGCACGCAAGATGGTTTTGAACAGAGCCAGCTGGAAGATGTCAGTTTTGTACCATTGCTGCCCGGGTTAAGCTGATTACCATGCGCATTATCGAACGTGCCTATGATTGGGTGCTGGCGCTGGCCGCCAAACCCAAAGCGGAATGGTATCTGTGTGCAATCAGTACCAGTGAATCGATTTTTTTCCCGGTTCCACCGGATGTGATGTTGCTGCCCATGGGGCTGGCACGACCAGCTCGAATCTGGCGGCTGGCGCTGATCTGTACGTTGTGCAGTGTGTCCGGAGCCGTGCTGGGTTATGCACTGGGCTATTTTGGTGGTCAACCGCTGGTCGCCTGGTTGCAGCAGTCAGCCTGGAACGACAGTTATCTGCAGGTTGTGGCGCTGTATCGAAAGCATGATCTGTGGATCATAGTTGCCGCAGGGTTTTTGCCGATACCGTACAAGGTTTTTGCCATCAGTGCCGGGATCGCAATGCTCAATCTGCCGGTATTCATTGCCGCCAGTCTGATCGGGCG
>JAJFKZ010000097.1 GCA_021772955.1 Gammaproteobacteria bacterium
GCGCGCCTTGCCGTCTTGCAGAAAATAGACAATATCGGCGCATTCGATCAGGGCAGGGCGGTGACTGATGGCCAGAATGGTAACTTCACTGGTCAGTTGGCGCAGGGTCATGGCAATGCGTTGCTCGCTTTGTTCATCCAGCGCGCTGGTGGCTTCATCCAGAATCAACAGGTCCGGCTTGCCGACCAGGGCACGAGCGATAATGATGCGCTGGCGCTGACCACCAGAGAATCGACCGCCACGTTCACCGACCAGCGTGTCCATGCCATCCGGCAACTCGTTGACAAACTCCATGGCACCAGCCTGGGTCAAGGCGCGCTCGATGTCGGCACGACTGTAGTGCCGATCACCCAGGCCGACATTGTAAGCAATGCTGTTGTGCAGCAGGACAGTGTCCTGCGGCACGTAACCAATGCGCTGGCGCCAGCGCCTGATATCGACCTCGGCCAGTGGCGTGTCATCGATCCAGACATCACCTTGTTGCGGACGAATCAGCCCGGCAATGAGATCGATGACAGTGGTTTTTCCGGCCCCGGAATGACCGGTCAATGTGACCATCTGGTGCACCGGTATCTGCACCGAGATTGCGTCCAGCAGCTTTTGGTCATCATAGGCAAAGCTGACTTCGCGCAATTGCAGCATGCGGCGCAGTGCGGGTTGCTGTGTCCCCAGCACCGGCTCTTTTTGCGCGCGCGCCTGGTTGGTAGAGCGGACAATGGCAAAGTAGGCACTCTCGCTGCCGGCCAGGTCCTGGTAGAACTGTTGCACCTTGTACAGCCGCTCCATGCCACGCGCCAGCAGCGCAAACAGAATGACATTCTGCATGATCGTGGAGATGGATTGATCCATGTGGTAAATGGCCGCGTAAATACCGATCACAGCGAGGCTGACAAACAGTGGATCCTGCATCGCACGCAGTGTTTCCCGGCTAAGAACCTGACGCTGCAAGGCCCGGTTCAGTTCTTCGGTTTCGCCTTCCAGCAGCTCGCTGCCATGGCGTTCGCGTGCCATCGCCTTCAGCGATTTCAAGGATGACATCAGGTCCGTCAAGCGGCCAACCAGCGAGCGCATGAGCAAAGTCTGGTCTTCGCCAGCCAGGCGGGTGATGCGCACCAGAATGTTGAGCACGGCCAGAATCAGCATGCCGCCAGTTAGCGTAATACCCGTCAACAACGGTGAAAACGAATAACCGACCAGCATCGCGACTATACCCTGAACCAGCATGCTGACCATGCGCGCACCCTGCAGAAAGGCTTCGGAAGCGCGCATCGCCTCGGCCGCAACCGCGTTGGCCAGACCACCTGTGGATTGTGTTTGATAATAAACCCAGCGCGCCTGCATCAGCGCACGCATGAGGTTGCCGCGCAGATCAGTGGCGATTCTGGCCACGGTGTAGCCGACTTGCCGATTGGCCAGCAAAATGAGAATGGCCTTGATCCAGAAGCCCACGAACAGCAGCAATAGCAGTGACGATAGCGACGCATCCAGTCCGAACAAATGAATGAGCTGATCCAGCCAACCCGGCAGATCAAGATTGCCCGGATCGGTGACAGCATCCTCGGGAACGTTGGGTAACTGTAACAGGGCAGACAGACCGATGCTCTCGGCCAGGCCTGCAAGTATCAGTGACAGCATGGTCAGCAGCGTGCGCCATGGGTACTGCCGCGCCAGACTTAATAACAGTCGCATGAATAATCTAACCGGGGTTTCATTACTGGAAATTTGCTAAAATGGCCGAGTTTTGTGGCTTGCAGAATCAGTGTCCGCCATCTTGACAACCATGATGTGGTGCGCTTTGGATTCGTGAAGCGCAAGCATTGTACCACTGATACGGTCTTTTATGACGGCGCTTAATGACGGCACTTGGACGAAACGGAGTCAAACACCTTGAGACAGCAAAACTCATCTGCTTCAGCAGCACTCAGCAGGGACACACTGCAATCAGCAGTTGCCCCGCGTAGGGTCACGGCTGCCGGCGCCATGCCGACTGTCAACCCTGAACTTGCCAGCAGCATGCAGGCCTGCACCGATCGCGAAAAGCTGCCGATTGGATTACTGGCCAATCCGCGCAGTTACAAGAACAGTAAATTCGGCATCGACGCGCTGCTGCGCACCGAGTTTGCCCATCTGGATGTGCACCGTTTCGAGGTCAGTAACCGCGCGCAGATTGCCGCCGCAGTGGCGCAGTTGCGCAATCTGCAGGCTGGTTTGATCATCGCCGACGGCGGAGATGGCACCGTGCAGGGCGTGATTACCGAAACCTGGCATGCCTTTGGCGCCGGTGCCATGCCTGATCTGGCGGTGATTCCAGGTGGTCGTACCAATGTCATTTCCGGTGATCTGAATGGCAACGGCACACCCGCAGAGATTTTACGCAAGATCATGCACAGCTACTGCATGGAACAAAAACATTTCATTCAGCAGCGCGGGTTGTTGCACATCAGTTTGCCGCAGGCCAAGGATCAACTGGCGTTTCTGATCAGCGCTGGCGGGCTGGCAGCAGGCATCGAGTCATGCTGGAAGCTGCAGAAGAAAATGCAGCGTCTGGGCCCGTTGCGTGGTCTGGCCACACCGCTTTGGGTAGTGTTCAAACTGCTCACCACCCTGCCTGGGCAGCCATTGCTGAACCATCGTTTGGCCAAGGTCAAAGTGGACGATCAAGTCATGCCGGATGAAGATTTTCAGGTGCTGATAGCGACCATGAACCAGAACCTGCCGATGGGTATTCGTCCATTCTGGGGTGATAGCACGGCTCGCGACAGCATTCGCTTCAGCACCGTGACCGCCAAGGCGCGTGGGCTGTGGTGGCGCATTCTGCCGATGATCATGGGCTGGAAACGCTGGTTGCCACAACATCGCGGCTACGCCAGCGTGAATGCCGATACGCTGCATTTGCAGTTGGATGAAAGCATTCATATCGATGGCGAGCGCTGGACTCTGGATGCGCCGTCATCTGTGCAGATTCGAGTATCCGCACCGATTCGTTTTGTCACTGCCAGCAGCCGGAAGAAACATAGCGCGTCCTGAACGTCCGATTGCCATTGTCGATGAATATTGCTTGAGTTGGCGCGGCCAAGGGGCTATCATTACCGACTGCTTTGTATTTCTAATCGTGTGACGGCCAATGGCTAGGTGGCAGAGTGGTTATGCAGCGGCCTGCAAAGCCGTGTACCTCGGTTCGACTCCGGGCCTAGCCTCCATTTGCACACGCGT
>JAJFKZ010000098.1 GCA_021772955.1 Gammaproteobacteria bacterium
ATGCTTGCTGGTATTTGCACCAGGCCGGTTGCTTGCGAGCGGCTGGTGCAGAGCATTTGCTGCAACCTGCAGCGCTGCCGTGGCCGGATCAAATCGATGGCTTCAAGGCGCGTCATGCGCTTGGCAACGGGCTGCTGGTCACGGATGCGGCACTGCAGCAGCAGTTGGCAGCGGACGGCTTTCAGTGTCATGCTGAGTGCTGGCCACAGGCGGCAGATCTGTTTGCCGTGGCCGGCATTGAACAGGGTGTTGCCGCCTGGTTAGCGGAATTGCCCTATCTGCGTAAAAAGGTTGCGGACAAACCTGCAATTTCTACTTGACAGAAAGCCAGTAGCATCTAAAATACTCTGTTCCGGTGCGGGAATAGCTCAGTTGGTAGAGCACAACCTTGCCAAGGTTGGGGTCGCGAGTTCGAGTCTCGTTTCCCGCTCCAATTTACATCCATTCAGCAAGTTAGCCCGCATATTTCATGAGGGGTTCGGATTTTTGGGGAAATCTGCCAAAGTAGTTTGGTGCATCATCCGCAGAGCCATAGCTGGCTAAGGTTGAAGGAGGATGTGCAAAAATACGACGGCAGATTGTTCCTAACACCGAATAGGACAAACTGTACTTTTGCAATTTCGATCAATATCGTTATAACTTGTTGGTGTGCATACGCTTTTCTTGCCTGAACGTCCGTCCTCGTGCAATATGCGGGTTAGCCACACAGCGCGCTGTCATTGACAGTGCCGGCATGTGCTGTGCGTTCCAGCGCTTACCGTCTGTTCCTGACTCAATGGTGTCCAGAGCCAGCAGGCCTGGTCATGTTCTAGTCTGGTCATGATCTGGCCGGTCGTGATCTGACGATTATCGCATCAGCCCTGGCTGTTGGCGTTGACGTAATCGCTGTGCAGCCGCGCAAACATGTCCAGTACCGCGTCGATCTGCTCTGCTGTGTGCGCTGCACTGAGACTGATGCGCAACAACGGGTCGCCGCTGGGGGTGGCTGGTGGCAGAACCAGGTTGCAGTAAGCGCCCGCCTGCAGCAATTTGTTCCAGAAGTTCAGTGCATTCAGACGGCCCTTGATGGTGATGGCAATCACCGGAGACACTGCTGCCGATGGCTGATAGCCGATGGTCTGCAGGCCGGCATGTAACTGCGCGGCGCGCGCAAACAGGTTCTCACGCAGATGCGTGCCGACGGCCAGCTTTTGCAGCGTGACGCGCGTTGAGGCAACCACTGACGGCACTGGCGAGGCAGTAAAGATGTAAGGTCTGGATGCGTAACGGATCAAATCCAGCTCCGCGTGCTGGCTGACACAGAAGCCACCAGTGGCGCCCAGGCTCTTGCTGAATGTGCCCACCGTGAAATCCACCCCGGCCTCACAGTCCTGAGCTTGCGCAACACCTCTGCCGGTCGCGCCATAGAGGCCCAGCGAATGCGCCTCATCGACCACCAGACAGCTGCCGTAACGCTGTTTGACGGCGACGATCTCAGCCAGTGGTGCAATGTCACCGAGCATACTGTACAGGCCTTCCACCACGATCACAGCATTGTGTGCGCGCGCTTTCAAGCGTCGCAGGCGTTTGTCCAGGTCTTGTGGGTCGTTATGCCGAAAACGTATCACTTCGGCACCGCCGAGTTTGCAGCCATCGTAGATGCTGGCATGACAATCGGCATCCAGAATGATCACATCCTGAGCGCCGCCGAGCGCCGAGAGCACGCCCAGATTGGCCAGGTAGCCAGTGGAGAACAGTATGCAATCGCGCACGCCGTAGAACTCGGCCAAGTCTATCTCCAGCTGGCGATGCAGCGTGAAGCTGCCATTGGCCATGCGCGAACCGGTGGTGCCGGTACCCAGCGCATCCAGCGCCGCGTGTGCAGCGGCAATGGCATCAGCATCAAAGGTCAGACCCAGATAATTGTTGGTGCCGACGAGAATGGTGTGACGGCCGTGAATGATCGCCTCGGTCGGAGAAAGGATGTTTTCCATGGCCGTGCCGAACGGATCGATGCCAATTTCCTTCAGCATCATGCGTGCTTCGGCAATGGGTCTCAGCTTGTCGTACAGGCTGCCCGGAGGATGATCGTTGATGGTGCTGGCTGATGATTGCATAGGGGTATCAGTTGTCATTGAGAAGTTGCTGTAATAGATCTGCCAGCTGACCGGCTGTGCGCACCTCGCCGAGACGATTGACCGGAATGGAAATATCCAGCTCATCTTCCAGATCAGTACACATTTCCAATACCTGTACGGAATCCAGTCCCAGATCGGAGACCAGGTCGGTGTTGGCCGACAGCTGGCCGAGTTTGGGTTTGATTGCGGTCAGCTGCACATTGATCATCTGCAGCAGTTCTTGCTTGTTCATGGCGTGCATCGGGGGTCCTTTCCAGTACAGATTGATAACGTGTTGCAAGTCCGTGTGTTGCCGATGTAGGCTGGCGGTCGTATGTGGACCACGGACACGTTTTACACCGCTAAGTATAAAGAGGTTTCAGCATTTTCGCAGTGTTATGGCTTCACGCTTGCTGTTGACCTTGATCGGGTCTTTGCTGATACAGCGTACGCAGGCCCTCGGGCAAGGTGAATGCCGGTTGCCAGTCCAGTACCTGCTGCAGCCGCGGCGCTGGCGTTCGCCAGTCCGACCAGCACAATTCACGAGCCTTGCCGGGGTTCAGCATACTCTTGCGACCGCGCCAGCGTGACCAGTGCACATTCAGATACGCAATGGAATGCAATACTCTGGCCGGCAATTGCAAGGTGCGCACCGTGCGTCCGGATAATTGCTGCACGGCCGCACAGATACTGTCCCAGTCATAGCCCTCCTCGGTGCCGTCATCGAGGCTGTACAAGCCCTGCACACGCTGTTGCACACAGGCGAGCATGGCCGCGCACAAATCATCCACGTGCAGCAGCGCCAGTTGCTGGTCTGGACTGGTCACGCGCAGCACCGGGCCACCGCGGTAGAGCATGTCCAGTAGCGGCCGAAGTTCGCGATCACCGGGGCCATAAATGGCGGGTGGGCGCAAAATCAGGCCGGGCAGAGCAGATTGCTGCACCAGCTGCTCGGCGGCATGTTTGCTGCGGCTGTACCAGCTCAGCTGAGGTTGTGTGGCTGCCAGGCTGGAAACATGCAGATAGTACTGGCAGCCTTGCTGCTGCATAGCCGCGATCAGCCTGGCTGTACCTTGCACATTGGTGGATTCAAAATCGTCCCAGGTGTTGCCGCGCACACTGGCGGCACAATGAATGATGACATCACACTCAGAGCACAATGCCAGCAAGGCAGATGGGTCCTGCAGGGAACCGAACACCAGCTGGCTTTGCGCCAGCAACGCGTCGGGCAGGGAGTTTGGTGTGGAGCGCAGCAACAGGCGCAGGCTGTAACCTCGCTCGTGCAGCAGCTTGCACATGTGACTGCCGACAAATCCGGTGGCACCGGTGATACCGACAATCGGCATCATCGCTCGAGGTAAGTTTGCTGACCTGTTATCAGGATCATTTCCAGGCTCATGCCAAGGTCATGCCAGAATCATTTTCAGGACATTCCCAGGCCTACGCCAGGCATTGTCCTAACCGTCGACTGAGCTGGTCTGAGGCAGTCTGGTGCTGATGGTTGCGGCAGTTTTGGTCGTTTGTTGCAGGCGCTGCAGGTAATCCTGTTTAGCACCGGAGCGCGACAGTTTACCGGATGATGTGCGTGGCAACGTGTGGGGTGGTACCAGATCGATACGACATTCAATGCCCATTTCTTCGTGCACCGCAGCGCGCAGGCGTTCAGCCAGATCACTTCTGACCGCTGGATCGGCCTGACGACATTGCACCACCATCACGGCCACCTCGCGGTTGTCGTCTTCGACCACGGCGAAGGCCGAGGCGTCTTCTGGACGAATTTCTGGCTGGCGCTCAGCGATGTATTCCAGATCCTGTGGCCAGATGTTACGGCCATTGATGATGATCATGTCTTTTTGACGACCGGTGATGATGATTTCACCGTCGATCACATAGCCCATGTCGCCGGTGTTCAACCAGCCATCAGCGGATAGCACGCGAGCAGTGATTTCGGGCTCATTGAGATAGCCGCTCATCAGGCTGGGGCCGCGCACATAGATGGTTCCGCAATGGCGATCGGGCAGGGTCTGGCCTTCGGCATTGCGGATTTCTACATCCATGCCTGGCAGGCTGTGGCCACAGCGGACGAAGTGATTGACTCGAGTACCGGGATTGACTTGCATCGTGGACGGGCCAGATGCTGATGCACCGACAGTAAGATCGATGGCGACATGATTCTGTCCCAGATGGTCAGCATCGACACTGTCGATGATGACTTCGCGCCCTAGCGGTGCGAAGCTGATCGCCAGTGAGACCTCAGCCATGCCGTAGCAGGCCAGGAACGAATTGGCTTTGAAGCCGGCCGGTCGCAGTGCTTCGGCAAAATTTCGCAGGCTGCTGGGGCGTATGGTTTCAGCGCCAACGCCGGCCACGCGCCAGCCCGACAAATCCAGTCGCTCGATATCGGTGGGACGAACCCTGCGTGCGCACAGTTCATAACCGAATGGTGGGCTGAAAGAGACGGTACCGCCGGTTTGCGACATGATATTCAGCCACAACCGTGGACGCATGGCGAAGTCGCGGGTGCCGATGTAGTCGACTGAACGCTGTGTCGACATTGGTGCCAGCAGCAGGCCGACCAGCCCCATGTCATGGTAGAAAGGCAGCCAGGATACACAACGATCCTGTGCGCCCATATCCAGGCCGTACTCAAGAATACCGTTGAGATTGTGCATGACCGCACTTTGCGAGATCATCACACCGCGCGGAAACTGAGTACTGCCGGAGGTGTATTGCAAATAAGCCAGTTCATCGGGCTGCAGGGGTTGTAATGGCGCGGGATGACTGGCCAGGCCCTCATAATAATCGGCGCCGCCGACATGCGCCACATCCAGACCGCCGCAGGCAGACTGCAACATATCCAGATAGTCCGGTGGTGCCATGGCCAGGCTCGGCGCACAGCTTTGTATCAGACGCCGCAACTGCTTGATGTAGGCTTCCCGTCCGCCCAGATGAACGGCAGCAGGGACGGGTACCGGGGTCAGACCGGCCAACTGGCAGGCAAAGAAAAACCTGACGAAGTCAGGGCAGGTCTCAGCCACCAGAACCATGCGGCTACCCCTGGGCAGCTGCAGTGAATTCAGTTTTGTCGCAATGACCTGGGCCTGCTGATACAGCGCGGAGTAGGGCAGGCTGCGATAGAGTTTGCCGCGCCCGTCATAAAAGTTATACCCGGTTTCACCATGACTGGCGTATTCGAGTGCTTCAGACAGGGTGGCAAAGTCCGCTTGCCTCAGGGGCAAAGAATTTATTGTTGGTGTGCCGATGCTAGACAAGATAAGAATCTCCCTGATGTATCACATCTGACATGGTCTGCTGGTTTACCAAGGCATGCACATTGCAGAACACCGTACGGGTCAGCATGCAGGGCATTGTGCCGGGCACTGTGGTTTGGTCTTTCGGGTTTATCATGACTGCGATTGTTTATCCGTGCATTCCATGGTGCAGGTCATTATAGCCAATTGTCAGAAATGTCAGCATTGCGTTGTATACCGACCATTACAAACATACATATCTTGCAGCTGTCCACAGTAAACAGTGGTAGTGCTGAGCGCAATCATTGCATTCAGCGCATACAAAAATGACGGCACATACATCCTGATGGCAATGTTCTTTTGCCTTCAGAGGTGTCAAGCGTCATCACGTTAACTCGCACCAACCCGTTGCTGGTTTCGCCTGCACAGCAGGCTGCGTGGTTGAAAATCATAGGTTGTTCGAAAACATCCGTTCATTCCCGGGTCGCGCTGCAATATAATGGCTATATCATGCCTGAACAAACATGCTATTTTCACTGTTTGACGACACAGATGCAAGCCAAATCAGCATCTTTCGCACATCTGTGGTGTTTTTGGTCGTGAACTTCACGTTGCCTGAACACACGCTGCGCAGCTCTCATGTACATCATTTAATGAAATTTACGTTAAGAATACAACTTTCCCATGCATATTTCGCTCCAGTCAGCACGATTTTCAAGTTGATTCTGCTGCACATGAAATGCTCCAACGCGTGGGGAAAGGTCGATATGCTGGACAATTATGACCGATTTGTGACTCCTGGCAGCTCCTGATATGCGCCCATCCATCCACATCCAGGCTGTGACTAAAGCCAGCCACAGAAAGCGGTTTTTGCGCGCTCCATTGAGTTTTTTTGCACAGGACCCCTGTTACATTCAGCCGCTGGAAGCCGAAACCGGTAAATGGCTGCGCGGCAAGGGTGCGTGGTTTGAACACGCCGAACTGCAAGGCTGGCTGGCCTGGCGGGGTGATCAGCTGGTCGGCCGTATCAGTGCGCAGGTCGATAACAGGCATCCGCAGCGCAACATCGGTCAGTTCGGCTTTCTCGATGCCGTCGATGATCAACAGGTGTTCAATGCCTTGCTGGAGACTGCGACAGCATGGTTGCAGGAGCGTGGCGCCGAACGCATACAGGGCCCGTTTGATCCCGGCATCAACAATCAATGCGGTCTGCTGGTGGAAGGTTTTACTACGCCTCCAGCATTGCTGATGGGTCATGCTCTATCTTATTACCAGCAGCGTTACCTGGACTACGGCCTGCAACCGGTGCAAACCTTGCTGGCCTATGATCTCAATGTGCGATTCCAGGCCAAGCCGTTCATGTACAAGCTGGTGCGGCGCTATCGACCGAAACTGGTCATTCGCGAACCGGACTGGTCGCGGCGTGATGCGGAAATGGAAATCATGCGCGCTGTTTTCAATGATGCCTGGCAGGACAATTGGGGGTTCGTGCCGTTCACACAGGCAGAATTTGCCGAAATGGGGCGCGAGATCAAACCGCTTATTCACCCGGGCTGGGTCCACATTGTCGAGTTGGACGGTGAGGCGGTGGGCTTTATCGTGCTATTGCCGGATGTCAATGATCTGGTGGCTGATTTCAATGGCCGGCTGTTGCCGTTCAATCTGTTCAAACTGTTGTATCGCTTGCGCATGCGCCCGATCCGCAAAGCCCGGGTACCATTGATGGGGGTGTGCAAGCGCTTTCATGGCAGCCCAATGGCGGCGGTCATCGCCTTCTTGCTGATCGAGCAACTGCAGATTCATTCTGTGCCGCAGGGACTGCGACAGGTTGAACTGTCGTGGATTCTCGAGGACAACAAAGGCATGCGCAACATCATCGAAGACATGACCGGCACAGTTTACAAGCGCTACCAGCTTTTTGAAAAAACCTGCGCATGATTCTGCACCGCTACATTACGCGCAGAATTCTGCAGCCACTGTTCGGGTCTTTGGCGTTTCTGCTGGCCTTGTATCTGGCCTGGGCAGCCACTGACCTGATTGGTGCCGGTGGCGCGGCTGCCATGACCGCGTCGGAGTTTTTGCGGCTTATCAGCATGCAGGCTGTGACCGTGCTGGATCTGTTGCTGCCGGTATCGCTGTTTCTGGCTGTGGTCTCTGGCCTGGGGCAGATGGTGATGAGTCAGGAATCAGTGGCGATTCGCGCTGCCGGTGCGGGTGAAGCCATGATTATGAGCAGTGTGCTGGTAATCGCCTTGATTTTTGCGGTGCTGATTGCGACTTTGACGCTGTCGGTGCGCGCGCCGTTGTTTGAAAACATTTACGAGCTGCGCCAATCCATCAACGATGACAATGACTTGCGCCGTATTCAGTCGGGTGAGTTCTATCTCAGTCGAGGCAGTGACTTGAACGAGCAGGGCGAGCCGGAAAACAGCCGGGTGGTGTTCGCCGATCGCAGTGACGGCGATCGTCTCTACGATGTGTTTGTGGCGCGCAACATGAATGGTATGGACGAGTTCATCTTTGCCGCATCAGCACTGCAGCAGTTTGACGACAGTGGTCGTCAGGTGATTATTTTTGATGATGGCTATTTGTATCGCCTGCAGAAGCAGGCCGGTATGAGCGAAGATTGGCATCTGCGCTTCGGGGAACTCAAATTGATCATGGCCGAGAACCCGATTTCAGGTGTAACCAGCAGACGCAAATCCATGCATCTGTCACAACTGGCGGCCAGCGATGATCCCTACATGGTGGCTGAATTGCAGCGTCGGTTTGCCGCACCGTTGTCAGCATTCCTGCTGGCTTTGCTGGCGGTACCATTGAGTCGGTCAGCGCCGCGCAAGAGTCGCTATGGCCGGTTGGTCGTGGCTGGCATCATCATGATTGTCTTCTTTAATGTGGACTCACTGGCCAGGAGTTGGGTTGAACAGGCACTGGTGCCGCCGTTTCCGGGAGTGTTCTGGCCGCATATGCTGATCGCTGTGGTGCTGGTTGGCTGGTACTGGCCGTCGCGTTCGCGGCCACCCGGCCCGGGCTCGAAGTCAGCATGATCGGCTCTCCGGCAGTGCGTTTGGCATGAACCTTTTTGCCCGCTATCTGAGCAAGGAACTGCTGCGCGGTTATGCGCTGTCGGCAGTGATACTGGTCGGCTTGTTCAGCCTGATCACGCTTGCTGACGAGCTGGATAACGTCAACCAGGGCGAATACCAGACAGCTGACGCGTTCATGTTCACGTTGCTGACAGCGCTGAAACAGGCCTACGACCTGCTGCCGGTCATCGTCCTGTTGGGCACGGTGTTCGCACTGGGCATGCTGGCAGGCAGTGGTCAACTGGTCGCCATTCGTGCGCTCGGGGCGTCCATGCGCGACCTGTTGGGCATGGTGCTTCGAACCGCGCTGTTGATCATTGCTGCGGCGCTGGTGCTGGCGCAGTTGGGCATTCCGCAACTCGAAGCACGGGCCTACTCCATGCGCGCCGAGCGCATGTCGGCAGAATCATCGCTGTTTGGGGCACAAGGCTTGTGGGCGCGCGATGGTTTTCGTTTTGTGAACATCCGCGAATTTGACATGGGGCGGGTACCACGTGGCATCAGTATCTATGATTTCAGCCGCAGTGCGGGACTGGTCACCTACACCCATGCTGATGCTGCAATCATTGTTGACGGCGAGCATTGGAAGCTGCAAAACGTCTGGATCAAGCAGATCGGCGGCGACAAAAACAGCGCCAGTTTTCATGAGCAATTAGCGTGGCAATCGTTTCTGAACAGCCAGCAACTGGGCGCCTTGTCGATCCCGCCGGAATCGCTGGCGCCCACGGATTTGTATCGTTATGTACGTGACCTGCAGCGCCGGGGTCAGGCCAGTGAACGTTACCGTCTGGCACTGTGGCGACAACTCAGCGTGCCATTGGCGGCCATACTGATGGCGCTCATCGCCATTCCGGTTGTCACGGGTAGTAGCCGCTCCAGTACGGCCGCCAAGCGCATAATGCAGTCCTCGGCGGTTGGCTTGTTGTTTTATCTGTTCAGCACGGCGGTCAGTTATCTGGGGCTGCTGGCCGCTGCCAGTCCGGCAGTCACGACCATGGGGCCATTGCTGTTGCTGGCGCTGGCTGCCTGGATGATGTTGCGCAAACTGGGTTGAAATGAACAAGGACACCTCCACAACCATGTTGCACACGCTGCAGGCATTACAGCAGCAACTGCCGGCATCGGCACAACTGCAGGCATTGGCCGCGGCAATTCGCGACCAGCATGGGGCCGCAGTGCAGGCGGTCATTTATTATGGTTCCTGCCTGCGCAGCGGCGAGCTGGAGCACGGCATCGCTGATTTCTACGTGATTGTCGACAACTATCAGCAAGCTCAGATGGGCCGTATTGCGGCGCTCTTGAATCAGCTGTTGCCGCCCAATGTCTTTTACATCGAGCACGTGTACGAGAGCGCGGAGGCTGACCGCGCAACTTTGCGCGCGAAGTATGCGGTGGTCTCGGTCAGTCAGTTTTTGTACGGTGTCAGTGGGGGCTGGTTGTTGCCGTATTTGTGGGCCAGGTTTGCGCAGCCATCGGGTTTATTGTGGGTGCGCGATGCACAGATTGCCGGGCAGCTTCAGCAGGCCATGATTGCCGGCCTGCGGCATTTTTTGTCCGAGGTATTGCCGTTACTGCCGACGCAGTTCAGCGTTCGTGAACTTTGGCAAGAGGGCTTGTTGCGCAGTTATGCAACGGAATTGAGAGCCGAGCGGCTGTCGCGCATTCGCGCGCTGTATGACTGTTGGAGTGATTACTATGATCAGCAGACCGCAGCAGCATTGGCGGAGCGTGGTGATGTCAGCCGTCTGCAGGATGGCCGCTATGTCCGTGCAATGCATGCCGATCAGACTGGATCTGCCAACTCACGCTGGCGACAGCGGCGCTGGCTGGGTAAGTTTATGTCGGTATTGCGACTGACGAAAAGCCTGTTCACCTTTCGTGGCGCGGTTGACTATGCGGCCTGGAAGGTGGAGCGTCACAGCGGCCAGCCGGTGCAGCTCTCGGCGTTGGCACGCCGCTGGCCATTGCTGGGGGGGTGGGTGGTGCTGTGGCGGCTGTTGCGCAGTGGTAGTTTGCGCTGATCGGGGCCTTGCCTGCATACTGTGTTTGTTGCAATCAATCTGCTGGTACACATTAACCAATCTGGCTGCCATCAGCCTGCAGGATAACTCATGACCAAACCGCTTCCACAACTGACTTTCAAGGCCATCATTCTGGGTATAGTGTTATCCATGATTCTGGCCGGTGCCAACGCCTATCTGGGGCTATTTGCCGGTTTGACCGTGTCCGCCTCGATTCCGGCGGCGGTCATCTCCATGGGCATCCTGAAGCTGTTTCGTGAATCCAATATTCTGGAAAACAACATTGTACAGACCTCGGCTTCGGCGGGTGAGTCATTGGCGGCTGGTGTCATTTTCACCATTCCGGCGCTGATTCTGCTGGGCTACTGGGACAGTTTTGACTATCTCTGGGTTACCGCGATTGCCGGCCTGGGTGGTTTGCTGGGTGTGCTGTTCACGATACCGTTGCGACGCTCACTGATCATCGAGGAAAAACTGGCTTTTCCCGAGGGTACAGCTACTGCTGAAGTACTGAAAGTTGGTGACAGCGGCGCTGGTGTGAAAACGCTGGCGTTGGCAGCACTGGCAGGCGGTGTGGTCAAGTTTGCCGACACCGGTTTGCGCTTGTGGCATGGCGTCACAGAAGCCGCGATGTTCGTCGGTTCAGGCATTGCCTATGTGGGCAGTAATCTGTCACCGGCGCTGCTGAGCGTTGGCTACATCGTGCGCTTGAACATTGCGGTGCTGGTGTTTGGCGGCGGTGCGTTGGCCTGGTATCTGGGTATTCCGCTGTATTCGGCGCTGTTTCTGAACAGTGATCCGGTGTTGCTGGATCTGCAGCAGCAGGGATTGGATGCAGCGGCTATTGCCGGTGATATCTGGAATCGCAAAATCCGCTACGTGGGCGTTGGCGCGATGTTGCTGGGTGGACTCTGGGCCTTGTTCTCGATGCGTCGCTCACTGGTCACCGGCGTGCGCAGCGGCCTGCAGGAGTTTGGTCATGCGCAGCAAGGTGTGGTGCGCGCCGAGGTCGATAAAGACATTCCGATGAACCTGGTGCTGGTGGCCATTGCTGCCTTCATTATACCAATCTGCTATCTGTATTGGCTGGTCGTGGACAGCGTCGGAATCAGCCTGTTGCTGGGCACGGTCATGGTGGTCACCGGTTTTTTGTTCTCATCCGTAGCGGCATACATGGCCGGGTTGGTGGGCTCGTCCAATAACCCGATATCCGGCATTACCATTGCCACCATCACGTTTGCGGCGTTTTTATTGCTGTTGCTGTTGGGTGCGGATGCGCAGCAGGGCCCGGCAGCGGCGATCATGGTCGGCGCTGTGGTGGCCTGTGCGGCAGCCATTTCCGGCGATAACATGCAAGACCTCAAGGCTGGCTATATTCTTGGTGCCACGCCCTGGAAGCAGCAGGTGATGCAGGCTGTGGGGGTGTTTTCGGCGGCGATCGT
>JAJFKZ010000099.1 GCA_021772955.1 Gammaproteobacteria bacterium
CCAGCGTGGCACTGCTGTAAATCATGCTGATCTGCGCGTTGCTGAGGCCGAACTCATCGCGCCACAAGCCACTGAACAAACCAATGAAAAAGGTTTGCCCGAACGCTGAAAACATCGTCGCCAGCAGCCCGAACAGCAACAACTTTCTAGACCAGGGATTGGAAAACAACTAGCGGTCCTGCAATGTATTCACCAGCGCGTATTGTACCTGTTCGGCAGGCTGTTTCGTTGCTGCCAGCGCTGCTGACAATGCCTGCATGACATTTAATCCAACCTGGTTTTTTTGTAACAACCAGCCCTGCTGGCGATGGCCCGGTCATTGCGAGTAGGCAACACCGACGTGGCAATCCAGTTGTAGTCGGAGCCAGCCTTGATGGCGATCAACCACAGCAGTCAGCCACCCTCTATAGTCATCCCGAGTCTGCACCCTCTGACTTTGTCATCCCGAGTCTGCACCCTCTGATTTTGTCATCCCGAGCGAGCGTAGCGAGTCGAGGGATCTCAAGCGTGCAGCCTGCCATGAACATCGTTAGCCCGAGATCTCTCCACTACACAGCACGATGTGCTGCTCCGGTCGAGATGACAAACCCGTCAGTCAGTCCGATAATCCTTTAATTGCGATGTGGCAACACCGACGCGGCTATCAGGTTTTCGTAGGAGCCAGCCCTGCTGGCGATGGTCCATGCGGGGAATAATTAGCTGCTGCAGCCACGGTGTAAACATTTGCTGCCGGTGGTCAGGTTTAACGGGTAGGAGCGTGCTCGCACGCGATTGTTTTCGATACCAGGGTCTTGCTCATTATCGCCTGCAAGCAGGCTCCTACGATACAACTTGCCATCCAGAACAGGCACTCAGATCACTCTGATTACCTGCACGCTGGCACATGCCAAAACGAAGCCGTCATACCGTACGACAATAAAGGGAGTCGCTGCGCGACGCTTCATGGCGTGTATAGCGACACGCAACGCGGCCTGCGCCGGTATGACAATAAGGGGGAGTCGCTGCGCGACGCTTCATGGCGTGTAGTGCGACACGCAACGCGGCCTACGCCGGGATGACGAGCGTTGATTGGGTGCTCTGGCACTGCCGTCATCCCGGCGCAGGCCGGGATCCAGTAGAAAAACAGCTGCGCTGCAAGCGCTGCACCAATCCTTACGCAGGCTCGCTATGCTCGTTGTTTACCATCGTACAGAGAGACTTGAGCGTCATTGCGAGGCGACACAGTCGACGAAGCAATCCAGTCAATTCAGTTACGCGGAGCAGTAACGTTTACGCTCAGGCTTTTTCCAGAATCGCGGTCACACCCATGCCACCGGCTGTGCAGATGGAGATGACGCCGCGTTGGCCACCACCGGCGGCGAGCTCTTCGGCCAGCGTGCTGACAATACGCGCACCGGTCGCGGCGAACGGGTGGCCGATGGCGAGGCTGCCGCCGTGCAGGTTCATCTTGCTCTGGTCGATGCGGCCCATGGCCGTGTCCAGACCCAGCCGTTCGCGGCAATAGTCTTCGGATTCCCAGGCTTTCAGCGTGCTCAGCAATTGTGCGGCGAAGGCTTCGTGGATTTCGTAGCGATCAAAATCCTGCAGCGACAGCCGGGCCGCTTGCAACATTTCCGCCATGGCCACGGTGGGCGCTATCAGCAGACCTTCGTCGTTGATGTAGTCCACGGCTGCGTGGCGGCCGTGGGTGAGGTAGGCGAGCACCGGCAGTTTGTGTTTGTCGGCATACTCTTGTGAGCACAGCATGACGGCGGCCGCGCCGTCGGTCAGTGGTGTGCTGTTGGCGGCGGTCAGCGTACCCTTGCCGGAATGACGGTCAAACACCGGACGCAGTTGGGCCAGCTTTTCCAGCGTGCTGTCGCTGCGAATATTGTTGTCGCGGGTGACGCCAGCGAAGGATTTGACCATGTCATCGTAAAAGCCGCTTTCCCAGGCTTGATGGGCGGTCAGATGACTGGCCAGCGCCAGTTTGTCCTGGGCTTCGCGGCTGATGCCCCACTCTCTGGCCATGCGCTCGGTGTGCTGGCCCATGGATAGCCCGGTACGAGGCTCGGCATTGGCCGGCGCCACCGGTGCCAGTTCCGACAGGCTGAAACCCTTGAACAGGCTCAGTTTATCCTTGAATGAACGCGCCCGAGGCAGTTTGATCAGACGTTGCGCAAGTTTGCGTTTGAGCACCAGCGGTGCGTCGCTGGTGGTGTCGGTACCGCAGGCAATGGCGCAATCAATCTGACCGGTGGCGATTTTTGCGCCACTCATCAGTGCCGCTTGCAGGCTGGTGCCGCAGGCCTGCTGTATGGTTATGCCGGGGGTCAATGGAGAAAGATCTGTGCTGAGCAAGGCTTCGCGGGCCAGGTTCCAGTCCTTGGTGTGGGTCGTGACCGCGCCACCAACCACTTCATCAAGCTTGTAACCGGCGAGATTGTAGCGTTCGACCAGCCCCTGCAGGGCCGCAGTGAGCATGTCCAGATTGGTGACATCGGCATAGCTGGTGTTGGAGCGGCAGAACGGGATGCGGACTCCGCCAACGATGGCGACCTTGCGCAATGTTTGCTCACTCATGATTCATCTCCTTGATTGCTGGACTTGTTGTTGGTCGATTTGCTGACCGCGGTTTTCTTGCTGGCTGATCGTTTGGCCGCAGTCTTTTTGCTGGCCTTTTTGCGCGCCGTCTTTTTGCTGGCGGCTTTCTTGGTTGCTGTTTTCTTGCTGGCAGATTTCTTGCTGGCAGCTTTCTGGACTGGTTCAGCCTTGACCGTAGGGCTGGCTGTGGTCTTGCTGTGCGCTGCGCCAGCTTTGTCCGCAGCAGATTTACCAGGCCTGGATTGTTGCTGATCGGATCGGCTATGGCTGGGTCGCTGCAGTGGTGCGGCCGCCTTGTTGGCATCTTCGGCAGGGCGCTGCCGCAGATAATGCAGTGGCCCGCCTCGGAACGGCGCGAAACCGGTGCCGAAAATCATGCCGGCATCCAGTAAATCGTCGTTGGCGACGACGCCATCTTTGGCACAGGCTGCACACTCATCCAGATACGGCTGTACCAGCTTCAGGCCTAGCGCGTGCAGGTCGTAGCCGGAGGCGGCGTCCTTGTCGCGTTTGGGTTGGCCTTTTTCCCAGGTGTAGAAGCCGGCGCCGGATTTTTTGCCCAACTTGCCGGCATCCACGTAGTCCAGCATGTATTTGGCCTTGCTGCCGTCGGGATCGATGCCGACGGTCTTGATCACCGACATGCCCACATCCAGACCGACAGTATCGGCCAGCTCGATCGGTCCCATGGGCATGCCAAAGTGTACCGCAGCCTTGTCGATTGCCTCTTTGGGTATGCCATCACGAAACAGCTCAATGGCAGCGGCCATGTAGGGTGCCAACACCCGGTTGACGAGAAAACCGGGGGACGATTTCACCGGTAACGGGTATTTGCCGATCTGGCGCACAAAGCTGGCGCCAGCTTCAACCAGGTTGTGGTTGGTGAGTTTGTCAGCATAGACAATTTCCACCAGCGGCATTTTGGCAACCGGATTGAAGTAGTGCAGCCCAATCAGGCGTTGTGGTTGTTGCAGCACGCTCGCCAGGGTATCCAGCGGCAGCGCAGACGTGTTGGTGGCCAGCAGTGCGTGGGGCGCCATTTTCGGTTCGATTTGCTGGTACAGTTTTTGTTTGGCTTCCAGGTTTTCGTAAATGGCTTCGATCACCACATCGGCGCGGGCGATACTGTCGCCATTGACATCAGCGCGTAGTCTGGCCATGGCCGCGTTGGTTTTGGCGTCGGTGCGCAGCTTTTTGCGAAACAGTTGCTTGGCACGCTTGAGTGCAGGCTCGATGTATTTCAGTTCACGGTCCTGCAAGCTGACATCCAAACCCTTGAGCACGCACCAGGCGGCAATGTCACCACCCATGACGCCAGCACCAATGACGTGCACGCGGTGGGCCTTGAAATCGCTCTTTTTACCTTGCGCCTTGAGTGCTTCCATGAGCTTGAATACGCGGCGCAGATTGCGTGAAGTTTCGCCAATCAGCAGTTCCGGTACATAGCGCACTTCGGCACGCAGCATGTGATCTGGGTCGTCACCGCAGCTTTCCCAGGCATCGATCAGCCGGTACGGCGCTGGGTAGTGCTCGGGCGGGGCCTTGGCGGCGGTCTTCTTGCGCATGACGTTGGCCAGCAGTTTGCGCGCTGGCCTGGTGTTGGAGAGGCGTGCCAGCCAGCCGGGCTGAGCATGCTTCTTGCCAGCCAGCACTGCGCGACGGGCGGCCCAGCGCAGTGTTTCGTGCTCGCCGACCAGTTGATTGACCAGGCCCATGCCACGCGCTGCACCCGGCCGCAGTAATTGCCCGGTGAGCATGATTTGCATGGCTTTCTGGCCGCCAATGCGCTGCGGTGTACGGGCTGACCCGCCGAAGCCGGGAAAGATGCCGAGCTTGACTTCGGGGAAACCGATGCGGGTCTGGTCGTTGTTTTTGGCGATGATCCAGTCGAAGCACAGGGCCAGCTCCAGACCGCCACCCAGACAATAGCCCTCGAAGGCCACGGCGGTGGGGAAATTCAGGTTCTCGATGCGATTAAACAGATCATGCACCTTGGTCAGCTGTTTGCGACCGGTGTCGAGATCGGAGAGCTGATCGAACTCGTTCACATCGGCGCCGGCAATGAACTGCCCGGGTTTGCCCGACAACAGCACCAGACCAGCCGGGCGATGTTGCTCGAGGTGCGCGATGATGTCCTGCAATTCATTCAGAACTGCATTGCTGAGCACATTGGTGGATGTTTCAGCGAGGTCGATGGTCAGCCAGGCCACCCGGTCGATGTCGTGCTCAAGGTGCCAATGACGGTAGGTTTGTTTGTTAGCTGCATTCATGATGCTGTCCGATTGATTTCAGAAGTCGGGTTGACATTGATGGTGCAAACCTGCTGCTTGCCTGCCTGCACTGATCTGGTCCGATGTTGCTTGATGAAGGTGGTATCGTTCAAGAGATTCACACTTGCCCCGCTTGATGGCTGCTGTATCGATGCCGCAATGGCTGCTGTCTGGCCCGGTTGCGGGCTTCGATGGTCAGCGCAGTTATTCGAGTAGGGGGAGTGTGCGGCTGCTGCACAGTTGCGCAGGCTAATAGCTGCATGCTCATCGTCAACTCTGAATGTCTCTGCACTGCCATCGCAATGGCTCCTATCTTAACACTACACAGGGTTGTCAGTTGTTCCCAGCGATTGCCGTGTTGGCATCATGGCAGTGCCAGTCCGGCTTTCCTGAGACCGGCACAGACGCTAATCAATGGCAATCCAATCAATGCCGTTGGATCACCGCTGCGAATCGCATCGAACAGGCTGATGCCCAATGCTTCGGACTTGAACGCACCAGCGCAGTCCAGGGCCAGTTCTCGATCCAGATACTGGTCGATTTCGCGCTCGCTCAGCTGCCGGAATTGTACGTGTGTGGGGACCACCGATGCGGCGACCATTTCGACCTTGCCGGTGGCGGATCGTAGCAACAGGCACCAGCCGCAGTGAAATACCACGGTTTGTGCAGAGCATTGCTGCAACATTGCTGCGGCATGCTGGCGGTCATCGGGTTTGCTGATGATGCTGTCACCCAGTACCAGCGCCTGATCCGAGCCAATGATCAGCGCAGCCGACCGCGCTGTATCGCCGGTTAATGCGGCGGCGACAGTCCTGGCTTTATGCTGCGCCAGCCGACTGACATAGGCGGTCGCTTGTTCATGCTCCAATACACTTTCATCGACATCCGGACTTATGCACTGAAACGGCAAGCCCAAACGTTGCAGTAACATGCGTCGATAGGGCGACGATGATGCCAGTACCAGCGTCGTTGCGTTGCTGGCGGTGGGTTGGTGGTCAGTTGTGCTTGTCATAGACGGGATATGTTGGCATTGTGGGCGCATGACAAGGCCTGTGTGCTGCCAGCAGTACCCGGGTCAGAGCTGCCATGCAGCTGGTCGCGCCGCTGCGGTACTGATTGCGGTGAAAGCATGCAGTCTTTGTGGCTTACAATGACGTAGGCATGTGCAATTAATTAGGCTATAATGATCGGCTAATGTCGAAAAAGTACGAGCACCCTGTTGATATGCATCAGATCGCCCGTCGCGGCGGCGTTCTGGAAGGCCATTGCGAAATTGCTGAACTGGAGCTGGTGCATGATCGGCTGGCCGACCAGCAGGGTAAACTTGACTACTCGCTGAGTCCGGTTTACCGCAGTCTGGACAGTGCTACTGGCGGCAGGCATGTGCTGACGGTGGCGATTAGTCTGAGCACGGCGGTGAACATGATTTGTCAGCGCAGTTTGCGGCCGTTTGCGCAGACAGTGCAATCGCTGTCCACGGTGGCGCTGGTCGCCGATGAGGATGAGGCGGCAGGTTTGCCGGAAGAAT
>JAJFKZ010000100.1 GCA_021772955.1 Gammaproteobacteria bacterium
GGCGATCACGGCCAGCACGCGCCACTCGGCGATGCTGATGCCGAATTCCAGCTGATAACCGGCTGCGATCCCGCGACTGATGGCGTGACTGAGACGAATCAACCGATACGGCAAAAAGCTCTCCAGATCGAGTGCCGAGACGGTCGGGTGCTGCTTTTCAGCGTCTGCCGGGTCTGGCTGCGCCAGGGTTTGTGGCCGTGAAGATGGTTTCATATGTAACCAGTTAGCTGTTTGTGCCATAATACTACGAACCTGACAGCCTGTCGGACTTAACTGATCGTAGCGAGGGAAAGCCAGTTGGCGACAGATTTATTGATCTTTTGAGGCGAATAGTTGACCTATTTAACGAAAAAGATCGGAAAATATGGCCCCATAAGAATAGACGTGGGTGGCTTTTCCGCAGTAGATCAGCGTTACGTCCGACCGGCTGCCGACAACACGCAAGTCATCCAATCGGCATGACGCTGGCTAATACACTGGAGAATCAAATGTCCGCAGCACCATCACAGCAGCACAGCAATCCTCTGGGACTCAGTGGTTTTGAATTTGTCGAATTTGCCGCGCCGGATCCGGCCCTGCTGGATCAGTTGTTCCGGCGCATGGGCTTTGTCCATGTCGCCAACCACAAGCAGGCACCGCTGGCCTTGTATCGCCAGGGCGATATCAACTTTTTAGTGCATCAGCAGCTGAGCGGCTTCAGCAAGGATTTTGTCCAGCAGCACGGCCCCTGTTGCACCGGCTTTGCCTTGCGCGTGAACGATGCCGAACAGGCGTTGCAGCATGCCCTGACTAAAGATGCCAGCGAACATCCGGCTGCCGCTGAACTGGCCATCAAGGCCCCGGCACTGACCGGCATTGGCGGCAGTGTCCTGTATCTGTGTGATCACCGCAACGGCACCGTCTTTACTTCCCAGTTTCAGTTTCTCGATGGTGTGGATGCGCATCCGCGTGGCTTCGGACTGAGCTTCATTGATCACCTGACCCACAATGTCATTGATGGCAACATGGCGCAGTGGGCGGATTTTTATGCGCGGCTGTTCAACTTTTACGAGGTCAAGTACTTTGACATCAAGGGCCAGCAGACGGGATTGCGCTCGCAGGCCATGACCGCACCGGATGGCTGCATCAGCATTCCGATCAATGAATCATCCGAGCCGAAGTCGCAGATCAATGAATACATCGAGCAGTACAACGGGGAAGGGGTGCAGCACATTGCGCTGTACACCGATGATGTCTATGCCACGGTGGAAGCCATGCATGCACAGGATGTCAGTTTTCTGAACACCCCTGATACCTATTATCAGGTCATCGACCAGCGCATCCCGAACCATGGCGAAGACGTGGCGAGGATGCAGAAGAACAGCATACTCATCGATGCCGAGCTGGAGGACTCCAGCAAGCAACTGTTGCAGATCTTTACCGAAACCAATATTGGCCCGATCTTTTTCGAGATTATCCAGCGCAAGGGCAACAAGGGTTTTGGCGAAGGCAACTTCACCGCATTGTTTGAAGCCATCGAGCGCGACCAGCAGCAGCGCGGCGTGCTCTGAGCCAGCCAGGAGTTTTCTATGTCCAAGCATTACATTCCGGTGCGTCATGTCGAAGGTCAAACCGGACGCCAGGCACATTGCGATCTTCCCAGCGGCAGTTATGAACGCGAATTGGGCAAGGAAGGCTTTTTTGGTCCGGCCACACACATGTATCATCCGCGACCGCCAACTGGCTGGACCGGTTTCGATGGCCCCTTGTCACCACGCGCCTATGATGCCAACAAACTGAGCGCCAGCAGTGACTCGTCCGCGTCAACGCCGGGTTCTTCTCCGTGGCAAGCGACCGAGTTGCTCAGCAATGCCCATTGCAGCGTGCGCTTCTGGCAAGCGGCTGAATCCATGCAGCAACTGGCGCGCAATGCGGATGGCGATGAGCTGCTGTTTCTGCACAGCGGCAACGCCGAACTGTACTGCGATTATGGCCACCTGAGCCTGCGCCAGGGCGACTATCTGATGCTGCCACGCAGCACCATGTGGCGGCTGGAACATAGCCAGCCAATTCAGGCGTTGCTGATCGAAGCCACCAACTCCAGTTACATGCTGCCGGACAAGGGGCTGGTCGGACCGCACGCGATCTTTGACCCGGCCCGGCTGGATGTGCCGGCGCTGGACACAAACTTCAAAGCACAGCAGGACGTGGCCACCGACGTGGTGGTCAAACGCCAGCAGCAATTGACCACAATTCATTATCCGCACAACCCACTGGATGCCATCGGCTGGCATGGTGATCTGATGCCGGTGCGCATCAACTGGCGTGATATCCGGCCGCTGATGAGCCATCGTTATCACCTGCCGCCATCAGCGCACGCAACGTTCGTCGCCAATCGCATCGTCGTGTGCACGTTTGTACCGCGACCATTCGAAACCGATCCGGGTGCCATCAAAGTGCCATTTTTTCATAATAATGATGACTTTGATGAGGTCATTTTCTATCATGCTGGAGAGTTTTTCTCGCGTGATAACATTCATCCCGGCATGCTCACCTGGCATCCTTGCGGCTTCACGCACGGGCCGCATCCGCAGGCATTGAACAACATGCTGGAACAAAAAACGCCTGGCACCAACGAGGTTGCGGTGATGCTTGACACCCGTGACGCATTGACCGCCAGCGCCGAGGCCGAGGCCGTGGAATGGCGCGAATACGCAGCTTCCTGGCAGCGACCACAACAGTAAACAACCGATCAATCTAAGGAGATACCGATGAAACTCGCTACGCTGAAACAAGGTGGCCGTGATGGCACTTTGATCGTCGTCAGCCGTGATCTGCGCCATTACGTGGTTGCCGATCAAGTGGCCGGCACGCTGCAACTGGCGCTGGAACGCTGGGATCAACATGCGCCGCGTCTGCACAGCCTGTATCAACAGTTACAAGACGGCAATGCCGAGCACGTACAGCTACTTGACGTTACGCAATTGGCAGCACCGTTGCCGCGTGCCTATGAGTTTCTCGATGGCAGCGCTTATTTGCCGCATGTCGAGCGCGTGCGCAAGGCGCGCGGCGCCCAGGTGCCGGACAGCTTTTACAGTGATCCGCTGATGTATCAGGCCACGGCGGCAGGTTTTTACGGACCGATGGATGACATCCCGGTCACCGATGAAGCCTGGGGCATCGATCTGGAAGCTGAAATCATCGTCGTCACCGACGATGTGCCGATGGGCACCAGCGCCGCCGCTGCCGCCGATCATATCCAGCTGATCGGACTGGTCAACGATGTTTCTCTGCGCAATCTGATCCCGGGTGAACTGGGCAAAGGCTTTGGTTTTTTGCAATCCAAACCGCGCTCGTCGCTGTCGCCGGTGCTGGTGACGCCGGATGAACTGGGCCCAGCCTGGCGCGACAGCAAGCTGCATCTGCCGCTGATCTCGCACCTCAATGGCAAGCTATTCGGCCAGCCGGAAGCGGGTGAGGACATGCAGTTTTCTTTTGCCGATCTGATCGCGCACGCCGCCAAAACCCGGCCGCTGGTGGCTGGCACTATCGTTGGTTCCGGCACCGTGGCCAACCAGGACACCGCACGCGGCGCCTCCTGTCTGGCTGAAAAGCGCATGCTGGAAATCATCGCAGACGGTAAACCGGTGACTGAATTTCTGCACTTTGGTGATCGTATGCACATCGAAATGCGTGATGCCAACGGTGACTCCATCTTCGGCGCCATTGATCAGCAAGTGGTGGCGGCCGACGCATGAGCGAGACGCTGCTGTTATATGACTACTGGCGCAGCACTGCTGCCTATCGGGTGCGCATAGCACTGAACCTGAAAGGGCTCGATTATGAACAGCGCAGTGTGCACCTGGTGCGCGACGGCGGTGAGCAGCATCAATCGGTGTATGCGGCATTGAATCCGCAGCAACTGGTGCCAACCCTGCTGCACGGTGAGCGGGTATTGACGCAGTCGCTGGCCATCATCGAGTATCTGGACGAAGTGTTTCCCGGGCCGCCTTTGCTGCCGACCGAGCCGCTGCGGCGGGCACAATCGCGAACTTTGGCACAAGTCATCGCCTGTGACCTGCACCCGCTGAACAATTTGCGCGTATTGCAGTATCTGCAGCAGCAGCTTGGTGTTGACGATGAGCAGAAAACGGCCTGGTATCAGCACTGGGTAGAGCAGGGTCTGAGCACCGTCGAAGCATTGCTGACGCGCTATGGCCGGGCCGCACAGTTCTGCGATGGTGAGCAGCCGAGCATGGCCGATTGTTGTCTGGCGGCTCAAATTTACAATGCGCGTCGCTTTGACTGCGCCTGGCAGTGTTATCCGCTGATCAAACAGATCATAATGTCGTGCGACCGGCATCCGGCATTCCAACGTGCCGCACCTGAGAACCAAGCGGACGCGACATGATCCAACTATGGGTGTCGCGAGACTTTTACGAGACTTTTATCTGTTGCAACACTGATTCATAATGCAACGACCGATAGACAAGCTGGCCTAGATTGTACGGAGTTCCAATGCATTGCAAACCACTGATCATGCTGACCACGACACTGTTACTGACCGCCTGTGCCACCACGCCGGCACCTGATCAATCCATGCTGGCAGAAGTTGAAGCCGCCATTGCCCGGGCTGTGCATGCCGGTGCCGAACAGTCAGCGCCGGTGGAACTGCGTTTTGCCAGAGAGCGATTGGCATTCGTGAAAAACTCGGCCATGCCGAATGAAGATTATGAACTGGCCAACTGGCGACTGCAGGAAGCGCAACTGGATGCGCAACTGGCCTACGTCAAGGCACAAACATCCATGGCCCGCGCCAGCGAAGCCCAGGCCAAGGCCGAAGCGGATCGCCTGCGCGCCAATATTGTCGATGCCTATGGCGCCAGTGCTTTGCCGGGAGACATGCAATGATCCTGCGCATCACTTTGTTAGTTGCCCTGGTGTTGTTGACCGCCTGCGCCAGCCAGCCACAGCGCGATCTGCGTCTGGATCGCCTGCGGGATCAATTGGCAGCGCTCAAGGCTGACAGTCAGGCCGAGCTGTATGCGCCGATGATGATCAGCGATGCCGAACGCGCCGTCAGAGAGCTGGAAAACGCGCCCAACAAGGTCGATTTGCGCAACTACCTGGCCTATCTCGCCGAACGTCGCATCGATCTGGCTGCCGCCGAGGTGCAGCGAAAAGCAGCACAAGCGGGTACCTCCTACTGGCAGGATCGTGCCGCCGAAATGAAAGTAACGATCAGCAGCATGCAGGCCGAACATGCACGCCAGGAAGCCGAACGTGCACGCATGCTCAGTAGCGCCGTGGCCGAAGATGCAGCCCGTGCCCGCAGTGATGCCGCCGATGCCCGGGTAGCGCAGCAATCAGCATCCGAGCGCGCCGAACAGGCCCAACAAGAGGCTGAAACCGCGCGCAAACTGGCCCAGGCGCGTGGCAAAGAGACCGAACTGGCCAAGCGTGAAGCCGAACTGGCCAGCCAGCAGGCCGAATCCTTGCGTCGTCGTCTGGAACACATGCAGCTGCGCGAAACCGATCGCGGTGTGGTGGTGACGTTGGGCGACGTACTGTTCGCCAGTGGAGAAAGTGAGCTGAAACCCGCTGCCGCGCAGAATGTACAGGATGTCGTTGATCTGCTCACCGCCGAACCGGGCAAGAGTATCCGCATCGAAGGCCATACCGACAGCTCCGGTGACGCTGGCTTCAACCAGAAGCTGTCAGAAAAACGCGCCCAGGCTGTGCTCGATGCACTGGTCGCCGCCGGCATCGACAGCAGTCGCGCGACCGTGGTGGGTCTGGGTGAAGATTTTCCGATTGCCAGCAACGAAACCGTTGCAGGTCGAAGCCAGAACCGGCGCGTGGATGTGATCCTGCTGGATGGGTAGGGCGATTACGACGCTGCGCTAGCGCCGGTCTTGCCGGCGCATCCGGTTCGAATCAAGCGACGATCTACTTCAGTTCAAAATAGGCGGTCACAAACCAACCTTTCTGGTCGGTCCATGTTTGCTGCAGTTTCAGGCCAGCCTCGGCGGCCATGGCCTGAAAACTTTCTAGCGTGTATTTATGCGAGTTCTCAGTGTGAATATCGCCGCCTGCAGCAAACTTGAAATGGCGACCGGCCAGGGTCATGGTTTGCGCGGCTGCGCTGACCAGATAACTTTCCATGCGTTGCTCATCAGCATTGAATCTGGCTTCATGCCGCCACTGCGAGAGATCGAAATCAGCCCCCAGTTCACGGTTCACTCTGGCCAGCAGGTTCTTGTTGAATGCAGCGGTAACTCCGGCCTCATCCGCATAGGCCGGGAGCATGATCTCGGGCGATTTGAGCAAATCAAAACCAATCAGTAATCCGGCATGCACACCCTCACGGGCGGCAGCACAGATATCGCGTATGCGCTGCAGAAAATTGCGCGCCTGGGCGTGGGTGAAGTTGCCGATGGTCGAGCCAGGAAAGTACACCACCCGCCGCTTGCAGCGCGGACAGATTTCCAGTGCGTCCAGATTGATCGGTTGTGTATAGTCGGCTTGCAGGGGCTGGATCAGCAAATTCGGAAACTGGAAGCGCAACACATCGGCGGCGGCCTGCAGCGCTGCTGCTGAGATCTCGATCGGTGTATACGCTTGCGGTTGTACCAGCGATTGCAGCAACAGGCGCGTCTTGATGCCAGCGCCGGAACCGAATTCGATCAAATGCACGTGGGTGCCAAGAAAACGGCTGATGTCGTCGGCGTGGCGCTGGTGGATTTCGATATCACAGCGCGTGATGTAGTATTCCGGGGTGACGCAGATGGCCTCGAACAGTGCTGAACCCAGTTCGTCATACATGTATTTGCTGGGTATTTCTGGCTGTGGTTTGCTCAGGCCATCGATGACGTCCTGCAAAAAGCGTTGCTGCTCTGGATTGTGCATGTGTTGTCCTTGACGGTGTGGTGCCTGCTGATGTTGAGGCAAATGGATGTTAGATATCGCGCGCGAGTCTCAAGCCGGTGAATTGCCAGCGATCTTGCGGGTAGAAAAAATTACGATAGCTGCTGCGCAGGTGGCTTTGCGGGCTGGCACAGGAGCCACCCTTGAGCACATACTGGTTGGCCATAAACTTGCCATTGTACTCACCGATTGCGCCCTTGGGTTGACGATAACCGGGATACGGTATGTACGGACTGGAGGTCCACTCCCACACGTGTCCGAACATGCCGCGCAAGACTGATTCCGATCCCGTTTGCCCCGGCATGCAGGGCTGCCAGGCGCCGGTTTCGGCGAATTGTCCCTGCTCCACTGGTAGTGCCTGTGCAGCGTGTTCCCACTCGGTTTCGGTGGGCAAGCGGTAGCCACGCCAGGTGGCATAGGCCGAGGCCTCGTACCAGTTCAGATGGGTGACCGGCGCTTGCAGGTCCAGCGGCAGCTCGCCGGCCAGAGTGAAATGGTGCCATTGCCGCTGGCGTTGCCGCCAATACAACGGCGCGCCCTGGGCATGCTTTTGACACCAGGCCCAGCCATCGCTGTGCCAGTGCTGGTGTTGGTCATAGCCACCCGCATTGATGAACTCAAGGTATTCTGCGTTGTTGATCGGGCGTGAACTCAAAGCGTAGTCATTGTGCAGCAAGTGCCGGTGCACCGGTGTTTCGTTGTCAAAACAAAATCGCTGGTCGGTTGGGCCGCCGATTCTGGCCACACCGCTGGGCATGGCAATCCAGTTCAGCGCACCGGAATCGGGCTGTGGCGGCAACGGCGCACAGATCGCCGGTGCCAACGGGTTGTGGCTTAATGCATGCTGCAGGTCAGTGATCAACAGTTCCTGATGCTGCTGTTCGTGGTTCAGGCCCAGTACCAGCAGGCGCAGACAGCTCTCCAGTGCCTGTGCGTCCCGGTTGGTGCCAGCCAACTGGCGCAGCAGGTCTGGTACGGCCGCATCGACATGTTTGCGGTAGGCCAGCACCTCGCTGACCCGGGGACGACTGAGCAGGTGCCGGCGCGCGCGCGCGTACTGCTCACCGATTTCATTGTAGTAAGAATTGAACAGCTCACAGTAAGCCGGCTCATACCATTGGTAGTCGAGCTGGTAGTTGGCCAGCAGAAAGGTTTCAAAAAACCAGGTGGTATGCGCCAGATGCCATTTGCCCGGCGAAGCCTCAGCCATGGATTGCAGGTTCAGATCTTCAGTATCCAGCGCTTGAATCAGTGCCAGAGTAGCCTGGCGCACGGCCTGCCAGTCATCCAGCAGAGCGTGTAAATGACCGGTATAACTGGTGGGCGCAAGCTGGTTGAATGCTCGCAGCGGCAATGGCCTGATGGCGGGTTGCTTCATATTCCGACTATTTTGGCGGTGGTCAGGGTCATCTTCAAGTCAGCGCCGGGCGATGGCGTTCATGGTGTTGCGATATTGCGCCTGTATCTGCTGGCGCTGAACATGCTGTCCGTTGACCACGCAGTGCCGGCCGGCCGACCAGACATCGCGCGGCATGGCTCGGCCTGAGGCAAATATCCAGCCATCCAGTAGCGTATTCTGATCCAGATTATCCAGCGCATCGTGTCGGCTATCCAGATGCAGCAAATCGGCATGGTAACCGCTTGCAATGACACCGCTGCGCCGCTGCAAGGCGCGCGCGCCACCGGCCACAGCCATGCGATACAACTGCTCGCCCTGCGACCGGGGCGGATCTGTCGTTGTGGCTGCGCTGGCCAGCGGCAACAGTACCTGACGTCGCTGTGCCAGCAGCCGCTGGGTGTATTCCAGCAGCCGCAGTTCCTCGGCAATGCTGATGTTGATGTTGCTGTCGCTGCCGATGGCAGTATGACCGGCGAGTTGTAACCAGTCTTGCACGGCAAACAGGCCATCACCCAGGTTGGCTTCGGTTTGCGGGCACAAGCCGACACTGCAGGCGGCGCTGGCCAGCGCCTGCAATTCGGCCGATTCAGCATGCGTGGCATGGATCATGCACCAACGCTGATCCACCTCGGCATGCTCCAGCAGCCACTGGACTGGTGCCAGACCCAGATGTTGCCGCACCGATGCCAGCTCGGCAGTCTGTTCGGCAACGTGCATGTGAATGGGCATGTTGCGCGGACCGATGTGCTGCAACAAAGCCAACAGCTGCGACTTGCTTACCGCCCGCAGTGAATGCGGAGCAATGCCGATGCTGCTGTCGCCGGGCAGCTGTTTGCGCAGACACTGTTCGGCCTGCTGCCACAATGTCAGATAGCGGTCGAGACTGTTGCTGAATCGCTGTTGCTGCGCCAGCGGCGCACTGCCATCGGCATCGGCCTGGGCATACAGCACCGGCAGCATACACAGCCCTATGCCGCTGTCAGCGGCTGCGGCCATAACCCGCTCGGCCAACTCGGCCGGGTGCTGATAACTGTGTCCGTTGGGCTGATGGTGGAGATAATGAAATTCGCCCACGGCACAGAACCCGGCCTCCAGCATCTCCATGAAGGCCAGTCTGCTGATCGACTCGATGTCCTCAGGCTGCAGTGTATTGGCCAGTTGATACATGTGCTCACGCCAGCCCCAGAAATTATCGTCGCCAGACGGCCGCGGTGTTTCGGTGCGACCAGCCAGCGCCCGCTGGAAGGCATGTGAGTGCACATTGCACATGGCTGGCAACAGGTAGCGACAGTGCCAATCCGCGCCGCTCATGCAGGCGGCCGGGCCTGAGCTGACCTCGACAATGTCGCCATGCACATCGATCATGACACTGACCCGGTCGTGCCAGCCATCCTCCAACAGGGCGTGATCCGCGGTGATTTTACGGCTATGATGCAGGTTTACCATAAAATTAGATAATCCTTATGGGGCATGGACGATGAGCTTGCATACCGCCATTATTACTGATGTGCTCTTGTGAGTCACATTATGCAGCTAATTTCAGGGTATCAATATGGCCATTACCGATTCGACCGCTCAGTCTTTGGTGTTGCGCCACGCTAACCTGTGTACGCCAACTGCGACCAGCCACGTGCACATACACGATGCGTCTGTGGCCATTGTCGAGGGGCGCATCGCCTGGCTGGGTGAGGAGCGCCAACTGCCAGCACGCTACCGCGAGCTGCCTGAGCATGATTGTGACGGTCGCCTGCTGACCCCGGGACTGATCGATTGCCATACGCATCTGGTGTTCGCCGGTAGTCGCGCGCAGGAGTTCTCGCAGTTGCTGCACGGTGCTGAGTACGCTGATATCGCCGCCTCAGGTGGTGGCATCATGACCACTGTCAATGCCACCCGGGCGGCCTCTGAGGAGGATTTGCTGGAATCTGCGCTGCGCCGTGTCGATGACATGCTGGCCTGCGGTGTCACCAGTCTGGAAATCAAGTCCGGCTATGGTTTGACGCTGGAACATGAGCTGAAGCTGCTGCGTGTGATCCAACAGATTCGCGCGCAGCGTCCAGTGCGTATCCGCGCCACCTTGTTGGCACTGCACAAGTTGCCGCCGGAATTCGAAGATGCTGATAGCTATGTGACGTATGTCTGTGACGAACTGTTGCCGGCTGTGATCAAGGCCGACCTGGCGGATGCGGTGGATGCTTTTTGCGACCAGATCGCCTTTAGTCGGGACCAGGTGGAGCGCCTGTTTGTCGCCGCGCGTGCTGCGGGTTTGCCGCTGAAGCTGCATGCCGAGCAACTCAGCAATCAGCGCGGCAGCGAGCTCGCGGTCGCCTATCAAGCCTTATCGGTGGATCATCTGGAGTATCTGGAAGCGGATGGCATCGCTGCGCTGGCAGCCTCTGACACCGTGGCGGTGATGTTGCCGTGTGCTTTTTATACCTTGCGTGAGACCCGGCTGCCACCGGTGACGCGACTGCTTGCACAGGGCGTGCCGGTAGCAGTGGCCAGCGACTGCAATCCAGGCACAGCGCCGATGACCTCCTTGTTGCTGGCCATGAATATGGCTTGCACCCTGTTTCGCATGACGCCGCTGCAAGCACTGGCAGGCACCACTTTGCATGCGGCGCAGGCGTTGGGTATCGGCGCGGAAACCGGCAGCATTGAAGTCGGCAAGTCTGCCGATCTGGCCTGCTGGGATTTGTCCCGGCCAGAGGAGCTGGCTTATCTGGTGGGTGTAAATCGTCTGCATCGGCGCTATTATGCTGGCCAGCATGAACACTTACTCCACAAACAGCATTGAGCTGAACCCGGGCGAACTGTCACTGGCACTGTGCCGTCGAGTCGGATCAGGCCAACTGCAGCTTCAGCTATCCGCCGCCGCCCGCGCGCTGGTGGAACAATCTGCCAGCATGTTCGCCGCAGCAGCAGCAGGTGAGCAGGCGGTGTATGGCGTCAATACCGGTTTCGGCAAACTTGCCAGCGTGCGCATCGATGCCAGCCAGCTGGCGCAGTTGCAACACAATCTGATTCTTTCGCATGCCGCCGGCATCGGCCCGCCATTGCCGCAAGCGGTGGTGCGTTTGATCATGGTGCTGAAGCTGGCGTCGTTTGCGCGTGGCGCATCCGGTGTTCGCTTGTTGCTTACCGACATGCTTGAAGCAATGCTGGCGCAAGACCTGCTGCCGGTGATTCCGGCACAGGGTTCGGTAGGCGCCTCAGGTGATCTCGCGCCGCTGGCGCATCTGGCAGCGGCGATGATGGGGCATGGCGAAATGCATTATCGCGAACAGCGTATGCCGGCGGCGCAAGCGCTGCAGCAGGCCGGTTTGCAACCGATCGAGTTTGCTGCCAAGGAAGGCCTGGCCATGATCAATGGCACCCAGGTTTCCACCGCGCTGGCGCTCACGGCATTGTTCCAGACGCACGATCTGTTGTGCTCGGCGCTGTGCACTGGCGCGCTGGCCACCGACGCCGGCATGGGTTCCTCGGCACCGTTCGCGGCCGTGGTGCAGCAGCTACGTGGTCATCAGGCGCAGATCGATTGCGCTGCCAGCCTGCGCGAGTTGTTGACCGATTCGGTGATCCGTCAATCGCATCTGGAGGGTGATGAGCGGGTGCAGGATCCTTACTGCCTGCGCTGCCAACCACAGGTCATGGGCGCGTGTTTGCAACTGCTGCGTCAGGCCGCTGCGGTGCTGGTCATCGAAGCCTGCGCAGTGACCGACAATCCATTGCTGGATCTCGCCAGCGGCGAAATTTATTCGGGCGGCAATTTTCATGCCGAACCGGTGGCCTTTGCGGCCGATCAGATTGCCCTGGCGATCGCCGAAATGGGTTCCATCAGCCAACGCCGTATTGCCATGCTAATTGATCCGGCGATGAACTATGGGTTGCCGGCTTTCCTGACCCCCTCGCCGGGCCTGCATTCTGGCTTCATGATCGCCGAAGTGACTTCGGCCGCATTGATGTCAGAGAACAAGCAACGCAGCACACCATGCTCAACGGACTCCATTCCTACCAGCGCCAACCAGGAAGATCATGTGTCCATGGCCTGTCACGCCGCCTACCGCCTGTTGGCAATGAATGACAACCTGGCCGGGATCATCGCCATCGAATGGCTGATCGCCGCACAAGGTGTGGAAATGCGTCAGCCACTGCTGACCAGCCCGGTGCTGCAGGCGGCGATTGACTCGCTGCGTGCAAGTGTCAAACGCCTGCAGGAAGACCGCTTCATGTCCGCTGATATTGAGCAGGCACGCAGCCTGGTCAAGTCCGGGGCATTGCTTCAGGCTGGCGAGAATGTCAGCCTGCCGACGCTGGAAGCGGCAAGTGTCTGAATCACGCCGTGTAAGATGAGGCCTGACCAGACACTGGAAGTGATCGAAGGCAATTTGCCGATCATCCTCACTCAGCCGCACGCAGGTACCTCGCTGTGCGGTGATGTGCGCGCGCAATTGCAAGATCAGGTGCTGGAATTGTCCGACACCGACTGGCACATTCCCCGGTTGTATGCTGATCTGCTGCCACAGGCGACCATCGTGCGCACCGCGGTGCATCGCTACGTCATCGACGTCAACCGGCCACCGGATGATGCGCCGATGTACCCTGGCAGTCACGGCACCGGCCTGTGCCCGCTAACCGACTTCGACGGCAAGCGCCTGTACCGGAGCGACTGCGAACCCGATGCAGCCCAAATCACCCAGCGCCTGCAGCGCTGGTACCAGCCCTATCACGCCGCCATTGCCGCTCAGATCCGCCGCCTGCAACAGACCCATCCCGACGTGCTGGTGTATGACTGTCATTCCATTCGCTCGGAAATTCCAAACCTGTTCGATGGCCGACTGCCGGTGTTCAACATTGGCAGTTACGACGATCGATCCTGCGACCCGGCACTGACCTCCAAAGTGGCTGCAGTCTGTGCCCGGGCCTGCCAGGGCAATGGCAATGAAACCGACTATGACTATGTCGTCAATGGCCGCTTTCGCGGCGGCTACACCACGCGGCACTATGGCCAGCCCGATACCGGTGTGCATGCCCTGCAGATGGAACTCGCGCAGCGTTCCTACATGCTGGAACAAGCGCCGTGGAGCTACGCAGCAGCAGCCGCTGACAAACTGCGCCCGGTACTTCGTGAAGTGCTGCAGCAGGCATTGCAATGGCTGCTGCAGCGGCAATGACATAAGCTTGCCATACCGGTGCAGACAGGGATCCAGAAATGTCAATTGTCGCGTAGCGACACACTAGCGTAATGTGATCATTTGAAACACTTTGGACACTTTATGGGGGTGCGTCTTCGACGCATTTGCATCGACTGGATACCGGCCTACGCCGGTATGACGGCAGTCTTCAGGCCTCTAAACAACGCTTGATATCCCGGCGCAGGCCGCGTTGCGTGTTGCTATACACGCTATGAAGCGTCGCACAGCGACTCCTTATTGACTATCGCCTTGAAGGTTTTGGTATGGCTAGCGTATTGAAGGCAACAAAATCAAAGCCGTCATACCGGCGCAGGCCGGTATCCAGTCTTTTTGCGCGTCGCACAGCGACCCATGCAATCGACCCAGTCAATCCAATCCGTCGCGCAGCGACACTGAGCCGTTTTTGCAATGAGACGCAGCCGACCAGGCAATCCAGCAGAATCCAGCTTTGTTTCATGCCGGTATGGATTGCCGCGCTAACTTCGTTCGCTCGCAAGAACGTCGGTATTGTTTGTGGATCAGGTTTAGCCCGCATATTTCATGAGGGATTCGGATTTTAGGGGAAATCTGCCAAACTACGACGGCAGATTTTTCCTAACACCGAATCGGACAAACTGTACTTTTGCAATTTTGATCAATTTCGATATAACTTATTGGTGTGCATACGCTTTTCTTGCCTGAACGTCCGTCCTCGTGCAATAGGCGGGTTAGCGCTGGGCACAGTTCAGCGTTACAATCACCGGCAACATCCCAGTGGAATGACACCATGGCTGACCAGACCCCCAAACGCATCATCCGCGCGCCACGCGGCAACCAGCTGAATGCATTGCAGTGGACCACCGAAGCGCCGCTGCGCATGCTCATGAACAACCTTGATCCGGAGGTGGCGGAACGCCCGGATGAACTGATCGTCTACGGCGGCATTGGCAAGGCGGCACGCAGCTGGAAAGATTTCGACGCTATCGTGGCCACGCTGAAACGCTTGCGCGAGGATCAAACCCTGCTGGTACAGTCCGGCAAGCCGGTGGGCGTGTTCAACACCCACAAGGATGCTCCACGAGTCCTCATTGCCAACTCCAATCTGGTGCCGGCCTGGGCCAATTGGGAGCATTTCAATGAACTGGATCGCAAAGGCCTGATGATGTACGGCCAGATGACCGCCGGTTCGTGGATCTACATCGGCTCGCAGGGCATCGTACAGGGCACCTATGAAACCTTTATGGAAGCCGGGCGCCAGCACCATGCCGGGGACTGGCGCGGTAAATGGATTCTTACCGCCGGGCTCGGCGGCATGGGCGGGGCGCAGCCCTTGGCTGCGGTGATGGCCGGTGCCTGCTGTCTGGCAGTGGAATGCGATCCCGAGCGCATCGCATTTCGACAGCGCACCCGTTACGTTGATGAGTCAACCACTTCACTGGATGAAGCACTGGCTTTGATCGCACAATGGACCGCCGCCGGAGAGGCTAAATCGGTGGCGCTGCAGGGCAATGCCGCCGATGTTTATCCCGCTTTACTGGCGCGCGGCATCCGGCCTGATCTGGTCACCGACCAGACCTCGGCGCATGACCCGGTACATGGTTATCTGCCGCAGGGTTGGAGTCTGGCGCAGTGGCGGCAGCAGCAAACCGACGATCCGCAAGCCGTGATCGCCGCTGCCAGCGCATCAATGCGCGTGCAAGTTGAGGCCATGCTCGGCTTTCATGCAGCCGGCATTGCCACCGTCGATTACGGCAACAACATCCGTCAGGTGGCGTTCGATCAGGGGTTGAGCAAGGCGTTTGATTTTCCCGGCTTTGTGCCGGCCTATGTGCGTCCGCTGTTCTGTCGCGGTGTCGGGCCGTTTCGCTGGGTGGCGTTGTCGGGCGATCCTGAGGACATTTACAAGACCGATCAGAAAGTGAAAGAGATGTTGCCCGACGACCAGCATCTGCACAATTGGCTGGACATGGCCCGCGAGCGTATCGCGTTTCAGGGCTTGCCGGCGCGCATCTGTTGGGTCGGCCTGGGTGATCGCCATCGGCTCGGCCTTGCGTTCAACGAGATGGTGGCATCGGGCGAGCTGTCGGCGCCGATTGTGATCGGCCGCGACCATCTGGATTCCGGCTCGGTGGCGTCTCCAAACCGCGAGACCGAAGCCATGCGTGATGGCTCCGATGCGGTGTCCGATTGGCCCTTGCTGAATGCGCTGTTGAACTGTGCTTCCGGCGCCACCTGGGTTTCGATCCACCACGGCGGTGGTGTTGGCATGGGCTACTCGCAGCATGCCGGGCTGGTGATCTGCTGCGATGGCAGTGCCGATGCGGCGCGGCGCATTGAGCGTGTGCTGTGGAATGATCCCGCCACCGGCGTCATGCGTCACGCCGATGCCGGTTACCCGGAAGCCTTGGCCTGCGCCCGTGAACAGGGGCTGGATTTGCCGGCCATTGCACTGCCTGGGGATTGACCCAAGCGCTGAAAATCGCATCTGATGGAGTTGTCTTTCCCGGGACTAAACTCGGGTCTTCCGGTTTGCTCATTTTCGCCTGCTGGCTGGCTTCTACTAACCCGCATATTGCACGAGGACGAACGTTCAGGTCGGAAAAGCGTACGCATACCAATAAGTAATAACGAAATTTATTAAAATTGCAATAGTACAGTTTGTCCTATTCGGTGTTAGGAAAAATCTGCCGTCGTATTTCGGCACATCCTCCTTGAACCTTAGCCAGCTATGGTTCTGCGGACGATGCATCAAACTACTTTGGCAGATTTTCCCTAAAATCCGAATCCCTCGTGCAATACGCGGGCTCAGCGCGTCCAGACGTGCCGGGCGCTCGCCAGGCCCGTCCCATATGGGTTTTGGAAGCCTATGGTATAATTCAATCGTACCGCCGTTTTAATCACTAACTTGCAGGGCGGGTTACAAATTCTGCTAAAGCGGTGGCCTCTCGTATTGATGCTACTGCTCTTCTGCACACTTGCAAAGGAGAGTCTCATGTCAAACACCTCATTACCACCTTCGCCTTGCTGCATGTTGTGCGATCGCCCGCTGGAAAAAACGGGTGGCCGCAGGCTTGCACTGTATTTGTTTCGCGAGCAAGACAGGGCAAAAAAAGCAAAAATCAAAGCACTCTCCGCTTCCGGATTTCAGGCTTGGCGTTGCCAGTGTTGTGCAAACATGGTTTGCCGAAAGTGCGGAAGTCCCATGCAAAGACCAATGGGTAATAGCTGCCTTTGCGATGACGGGTACGCCTACCATATTGCTATCTTCCCGGTCTCGCCCGGTTGCATGAACTCGGATTGCGAACATCATATGCAAGCTAGTGCTTGATCCTCAAGCACAATGAGTGCAGCGCAAAAGCAGCGCAAAAAACACATCTCTGGATCTTATCAAGTCATAGCAATGTGATACAAATGCAATGGCTGCAGGTTCAGCCAATCTGACGCTGATTATTAATCAGCGTGCCTGGACTGGTGGCGAGCGATCCGCTGCGCCGACCACATAAAAACGACGGGATAAATCGTCCACGCTCAATCCACTAAACCACCATCCGCACGTCGCAGTAGCCAGAGTGGTGAACAAGGCGGGCTCAGCAAGTTCATGTGCATTCAGTTCACGGCAACATTCGTAGCAATGCAAAAAGCGCTATGATTAGTACAGGCCTGTGATTGGTTTGCCAATTCAGACCGACATATACTAATAATTGGAGTCAGACGATGAAAACAAGCATCAACAAGAAAATCCTGCTCGCTAGTATCATTCTGACCAGCAGCGTCTGCCTGGCGCAGTCAGCTGACCCTGCTGGTGCAGAAATGCCTGCTGAAATGCAGGCCATGATGGAGGCCTACGCACAGGCCGCGAAAACCGGTAAGCAGCACGCCATGTTGGCCGAATCGGTCGGCGAGTGGACGGCTGCCGTCAGTATGTGGATGGATCCGTCAGCCGACCCTATGCTCAGCACATCCAGCGTCAACCGTACAATGACTGTGGATGGTCGGGTGCTGGAGGAGCACTGGCAGGGCAATGTGATGGGGCAGCCGTTCATGGGTCTGGGGCGCACCGGTTATGACAATGTCACCGGCAAGTACTGGAGCACCTGGACCGACAACATGTCCACGGCGCTGATGGTGATGTATGGCAACCACGATAG